>CAVKTV010000001.1:0-15129 GCA_963659075.1 Lachnospiraceae bacterium
TGCATTCATCCTAATACATCAATTATCAAAATCACTCTTTTTAGTATAAAATGGTTATTAAAGTTGGAGAGAAAAATATGTATAACCGTAAACAAATAAAAAAAGATGCAAAACAAACATTAAAACATCACTATTTCTTATTAGTGATCTTTTGTTTGATTGCTTGTGTTTTAGGAAGTGAATTCACAAACGCTATATCTGCTTGGACAACAAACTCAGAAGTAGAAGTTTCTGAAGAAGTTGAAAATATACAAGCTTCACAAATCATAGGTATGAATGCACCTATCTCAGATGTTATTGATAATATCGTTTCCGGGAATTTTGATGAAGCTAAAAAATTAGCCACAGAATCAAAGAAAAGCTATGAAACAGAAACAGATGATACAAGTAATCACTTTGGACACACAGAAGGTGTTCTATCCAAAGCAGTTAATTTCTTCCTTTCAGGAAGTGTTGTTGTAACACTTGTGAGTGCGGTTTCTAACATCACAACTTCAACAAATATCGCAATCGCATTGATTATTATTGTTGCGTTATTTGTGTATCTTCTCTATCACATCTTTGTTGTGGATTATTTTAGAATCATTCATAGAAGAATCGTTCTAGAAGCAGGTACATATAAAAAAGTTCCTTTATCACACGCTTTTATTTCTCATTCCATTAAAAAGAATTTCAAAGCTGCACTTGCTTATCTAAGATGTACGATTTATCTATTCTTATGGTGGTGTACGATCATTGGTGGAATCATCAAAACTTTCTCTTATGCCATGGTCCCTTATATCATTGCGGAAAATCCAGATATTTCAGGGAAGGATGCAATCAACTTATCTAGAAAGATGATGAATGGTCATAAGTGGCAACTATTCATGATCCACGTCACTTTGATTGGATGGTATCTATTAGATTTCTTCACGCTAGGAATTGTAGGTATCTTCTTCTTAAATCCTTATATCACTGCTATCGAAGCTAAGTACTACGCATGGTTAAGACAAGTTAGTAAAGAAAAGAATATTGAAAATATTGAACTATTAAATGATACCTATCTATTTGAAGTCGCGGATGATGAAACTTTAACGACTGCATATAATGATATCGCACAGGATGAACAATACATGCAGGCTCATCCAATCCAACTAACAAAGATTCAAAAATTCTTTGCCTCAAACTTCTCACTATGGATTGGCACAACATCAAAGAAGAAAGAATTCCAAGCAATTGAAAACTTAAAGAATACAATTTCTTCAGAACACGATTCCTTAGAAAAGAAATCCTATCCTGTTAGATTAAATCCTTTATATAAACCAAGTTTAAAGAAAAGTGCACTTTCTATTCAATATATTCGTTGTTACACAATATGGACACTCATCTTATTCTTCTTCCTATTCTCATTTATTGGATGGGCTTGGGAATGTACGCTCATGTTAGTAACGCTAGGTAAATTTGTAAACAGAGGTCTACTATTTGGACCATGGCTACCAATCTATGGAACAGGTGGCATCGTTGCCTTATTACTATTAGCTAGACTCAGAAAAAATCCACCTGTTTGTTTCTTTGGTGCAATTGTTCTTTCAGGCATTCTAGAATATTCAACTGCTTGGTATCTAGAAAGCGCATATCATCAAAAGTGGTGGGATTATACAGGATACTTCCTCAACTTAGATGGAAGAATCTGTGCAGAAGGATTGTTGGTATTTGGTGTTGGATGTTCTTTGGTCATCTATCTTGTAGCGCCTTTATTTGATGCATTTGTATCCAAAGCCAATAAGAAAGTCATCATCCCACTTTCCTTAATTTTATTAGTACTATTTGGAATTGATTCTGTTTATTCACACTTCCATCCAAATGCAGGTGAAGGTGTTACAAGTTCTATCCAACAAGAAAATACATATTATCTTTCCCTGAATTACAAAGGAGGTTCTCTATGACATTCCAACAACTCGCAAATAAAAGATATTCATCCAGAAAATATAAACAACAACCAATTGAAGATGAAAAACTCACACAAGTATTAGAAGTAGGAAGATGTGCTCCAACAGCTAAAAACAATCAACCAATTCAAATCTATGTACTACAAAGTGAAGAAGCACTCACTAAGATTCGTTCTATTACACCATGTGCGTTCAACGCACCTACAGTTCTCATGATTGCCTATGATGAAACACAAGAATGGACAAACCCACAAGAAGAAGGAATTCATTCAGGTGTAGAAGATTGTAGTATTGTCGCAACACATATCATGTTAGCCGCAACAGATCTCAACCTAGCTACTTGTTGGGTAAACCTATTTCCTAACACAAAGACTGCCGAAGCTTTCCAACTTCCACAAAATATCAAACCAGTTCTATTAATGCCTATTGGTTATCCAGATGATGAACCATCCGAAAGACATACACTCAGAAAACCGTTAGATGAAATTGTTCAAAAACTTTAATCACAAATTACAGAACTAGCTCTAAAACTTCATGTTCTAGAGTTAGTTTTTTCTTAACTCTTTTTCTGTATTATAACTTAATTTATGTTATAACACAGATGTAAAGTTATAATGAACACTTGATGACAATAAAAATCGAAATATATGATTCATATCAAACAAAAACAACTCTAGAGCTGATGCTTTAGAGTCTTTCATTTTCTTAGTATAGCTTGTACAGGGCACACCTGCATGCATTCACCACATTGTATACATTCTTTTTGATTGATTACGACAGGATCTTTGGCGGTATCAATACACTGTTTTGGACAAACCGCATAACATGTTCCACAAAGAATACATGCATTTGTAACATAATATCCACCATCAGGAATTTCTTCTTTCCCTAATGTAAAGGTTTCGTCTATCATTTGCCCTGTATCTGTCCTTTCGAGATATCTTCCTTCTCCTTCAACAACATAAAATACATTTTTATCATACTCATCTAACAAAACAGTTCCATTGATTTGAATGACCTTGTTATCATTGTATCCCAACAAAGAAACATATCCTTGTTCCAATACTTGTTTGTATAATTCTGATTCTCTTTCCACAACAAAACCAATAGTATTCTCATACGCAACTAGCGCAACTAGATTTGTCGCAGGCTTTTTTATATCATCCAATGTTGCGATAACAACTTGATGCAATTCTTCTGTTATCTGTTCTAAAAATTCCTTCTTTTCCATATTCAACTCTTTCCTCTAACATTCTAACATACGATTTTACAGAAACTTTTCATTTCTCTGTAAAGACGCTTAACAATTTAAAACTATTCTATTCCCGTACCGTAGGAGGAAAGAAAATTAGGTATGTTAAATAGAAAAAGTATTATTGGTGGCGCAATTGCCATGGCAATGTTGGCAGGATGCTCTTCATCCACTGCAGCCACTTCCACATCAGGTTCTACAGATTCAGATTTTGATTCATCAAATGACATCACAGTCATTTCAAGAGAAAGTGGTTCTGGAACAAGAGGCGCATTCATCGAACTTACAGGTGTTGAAGAAAAACAAGGTGATGAAAAAGTCGATATGACAACAGATGACGCACAAGTAGTTAACAGCACATCCGTTGTATTAACAACAGTTGAAACAGATCCATACGCTATTGGTTATGTATCTCTAGGAACACTCAATGACAAAGTCAAGGCAGTAAACGTTGATGGTGCTGAAGCAACAGCTGAAGCAATCAAAGCTGGTGAATATAAACTATCCCGTCCATTCAACGTAGCTACTATGGGTGATTCTACAAATGAAGTTGTTCAAGACTTCATGGCATACATCTTAAGTGAAGAAGGTCAAGAAATCGTTACAGATAACGGTTATATCGCAATTGATGACGCAAAGGCATTCGAAGGAAGTCAACCTTCTGGAAGCATCGTCGTTGGTGGTTCTTCTTCTGTATCTCCATTAATGGAAAAATTAATCGAAGCTTACCAAAAAGTAAATCCAAATGCTTCTATCGATCTACAAACATCCGATTCTACAACAGGTATGACAAGTTGTGCTGAAGGAAGCTATGACATTGGTATGGCAAGCCGTGAATTAAAACAAGAAGAATTAGATGAAGGTCTTAAGAACACAGTCATCGCTACAGATGGTATCGCAGTTATCGTAAACAAGGAAAACCCAGTTGATGAATTAGGCAGCGATACAATCAAGTCCATCTACACAGGTGAAGTAACAACTTGGGATGAAGTAAAGTAATATCCTAGTTTGCAAAGCTTTCTTCTAACCAAGAAAGCTTTTTTGTACAAGGAGTTTTTATGAAAAAAAGCAAAGCACTCGAATCATTCATGAGATACGTATTTACCGTTGCAGCGTGCTTTTCCATCGCAGCGGTTGCGTTAATTTGTATCTTTTTGATTAGTAGTGGTATTCCAGCATTCAAATCCATTGGTCTATTCAACTTCTTATTCGGAACGTTATGGAGACCAGGAAATGATATCTATGGAATATTACCTATGATCGTTGGAAGTATCTACGTCACTGCAGGAGCCATTGTTATTGGGGTGCCTGTAGGAATCATGACTAGTATCTTTCTAACATATTATTGTCCTAAAAAAATCTATAAGCCATTAAAAGCCGCAACAGAATTATTAGCTGGTATTCCTTCTGTTGTATATGGTTTCTTTGGATTAATCGTTATCGTTCCAGCTATCCGTAATATGGAACTTGCGTTAAAGATCCATGGAAAAGGAAATTGTATTCTAACAGCTTCTATCATTTTAGGAATCATGATTCTGCCATCTATTATTGGTGTATCAGAATCCGCATTACGTGCTGTTCCTAAAAGTTACTACGAAGGATCTTTAGCACAAGGTGCCACAAAAGAAAGAACCATTTTCAAAGTCATGTTACCTGCAGCTAGCTCTGGTGTATTAGCAGGTGTCGTACTTGGAATTGGACGTGCAATTGGTGAAACAATGGCAGTTGTCATGATTGCAGGCAACCAAACAAAAATGCCATCTTCCATCTTCAAAGGTGTACGTACAATGACAGCCAACATTGTCATGGAAATGGGATACGCTACAGGATTACATCGTGAAGCATTGATTGCCACAGGTGTCGTACTATTCGTATTCATTCTATTGATCAATGCGTTAGTTGCCGCATTAAAAAGAAAGAGTGTAGAACATGCATAATACAAATTCATTAGAAAAACAAAATTATCCAGGTTCTGCGATATTAAAATTCCTCATTTATTTCTGTGCAACTTTAACATTCTTAGTTCTATTATTCTTGATTGCATATATCTTGATCAATGGTATTCCACACATCAATTTAGATTTATTCTCACTAGAATATTCATCTGATAATGCTTCTGTTGTACCAGCATTGATCAACACAGTCATCATGACATTACTATCTTTGTTACTAGCAGTTCCAATTGGAATCTTCTCTGCAATCTTCTTAGTTGAATACGCAAAGAGAGGAAATAAACTTGTTGAAATCGTAAGAATGACAACAGAAACACTACAAGGTATCCCTTCTATCATTTATGGATTATTTGGTATGTTGTTCTTTGTTAACAGATTAGGATGGGGATTCTCCCTCATCTCAGGTGCATTCACATTAGCTATCATGATATTACCACTTATCATGCGTACAACAGAAGAAGCACTCAAATCTGTACCAGATTTATACCGTGAAGGATCCTTTGGATTAGGTGCAGGTAAATTAAGAACTGTATTCCGTATTGTATTACCAGCAGCTATGCCAGGTATCTTAGCAGGAATCATTCTTGCCATTGGAAGAATCGTCGGTGAAACTGCCGCATTGATTTATACATCTGGAACAGTCGCTAAAACTGCAGAAGGATTATTTAGACCAGGTAGAACATTAGCTATTCACATGTACTTATTAGCTAGTGAAGGCTTATATATGGATCAAGCATACGCTACTGCAGTGGTATTACTTGTATTAGTAGTAGGAATCAACGCATTCTCTGCATATATCGCAAAGAAAATCACAAAAGCATAGAAAGGAATTTTATGAGTAAGATCAGTGTACAAGATTTGAATCTCTATTACGGAGATTTCAAAGCTTTAAAAAATGTAAATATTGAAATTGAGCCAAATGAAATCACTGCATTCATCGGACCTTCTGGGTGTGGTAAATCCACATTACTCAGATGTTTAAACCGAATGAATGATCTTGTTGAAGGATGTAAGATTGATGGAAAGATTCTATTAGATGGAACAGAAATCTATGGAAAGAATGTAGATGTCAATCTATTAAGAAAAAAAGTTGGTATGGTATTCCAAAAACCAAATCCATTCCCAATGAGCATCTACGATAACATCGCCTATGGTCCTAGAACACACGGCATCAAAAACAAAGCTAAGCTAGATGAAATCGTAGAAACTTCATTAAAAAACGCAGCGATTTGGGATGAATGTAAAGATCGTCTCAAGTCCAGTGCATTAGGTATGTCTGGTGGTCAACAACAAAGACTCTGTATCGCTAGAGCGTTAGCTTGTGAACCAGAAGTCATCTTAATGGATGAACCTACAAGTGCCCTAGACCCTATTTCTACATCTAAGATTGAAGAACTTGTATTAGAACTCAAGAAAAAATATACAGTTGTTATTGTTACACACAACATGCAACAAGCAGTCAGAATTTCAGATAAAACAGCATTCTTCTTATTAGGAGATCTAGTAGAATATGGAGAAACAGATCAAATATTCTCTGTACCTAAAGATAAGAGAACTGAAAACTATATTACAGGAAGGTTTGGTTGATACATATGAGAAATCGTTTTGATAATCAATTAGAATTACTACAAGAATCTATGACACAAATGGGAGACAAATGTCTTTCCTCTATCACAGATACAATCGAAGCATTAAATACTGGCAATGAAAAACTCGCACAAGCAATCATCGCGCGTACTAGAACGATTCGTAGAGATGAAAGAGAAATCGAAAACATCTGTTTAAAGTTATTGATGCAACAACAACCAGTTGCTTCTGATCTAAGAAGAATCTCCGCCTCTTTAAAAGCTGTCTATGACTTAGAAAGAATTGGAGATGTCGCTGCTGATATCGCTGAAATCGTAGCTGTTGAACATGTTTCCACTGCAGTTGATATCTTAGATATGAAAGAGATGGCTAATGCCGCAAGAAGTATGGTCTATGATTCTATTAAAGCTCTAAACACAAAAGACGCAGCTTTAGCACAAAGTGTCATTGAAACAGATGATATCGTAGATAATGCATTCAACAAGGCAAAACAAACATTGATTGATAAGTTCTCTAAAGACGCAAATGTAGAATACGCATTAAATCTTCTCATGGTAGCTAAATACTTCGAAAAGATTGGTGACCATGCCGTTAACATCGCACAATGGGCTATGTATGACGCTACAGGAAAACTTTAATCATTGATTGAATGATCCTCAATGGATCATTTTTTTATTTACTAGCATCATAAATCATTGTATACTTTACTCGGATGAATCCGAGTCGAAAGGAACCGAGTAAAATGAAATTCGTTGGTAGAAAAACAGAAATCAAAAAAATAAATAATATGATTCAATCTGACGAAATGAACTTCACATTGATTTACGGAAGAAGAAGAGTTGGTAAAAGTGAATTAGTCAATCATGTTCTTTCTAAAACAAAAGTGAAGCATTTGTACTATGAATGTAAACAAATATCTGAACAAAGTAATGTTTTAGGATTAAGTGAAATACTATCTGAATCTTTCAATCTTCCTAAACTAGGATTTACTAATATAGAAGAATTATTAAAATATATCTTTGAATTATCTACAAAAGAAAAAATCGTTTTGGTTTTAGATGAATATCCATACCTAAAAGAATCTATCAAAGGTATGGATAGTATCTTACAATCTCTCATCGATCAATATCGAAAGTCTTCAAAACTATCATTCATTATTCTTGGATCTTATGTTGAAATCATGCAGTCACTTTTAGAACATGAAAATCCATTATATGGAAGAGTAGACTTAACAATCAATTTAAAACAAATGGATTATTATGAATCTTCTATGTTTTATCCAAATTATTCTGCGGAAGATAAAGTAAGAATATACTCTGTTTTTGGAGGTGTTCCTTACTACAATCGATTAATTGATGATTCTAAAAGTGTACAAGATAACATCATAGATTTAATTGCTTCTGATGGTGCAAGATTAGAAAATGAAGTATCGATGTACCTAAACGCCGAACTATCTAAGATGACAAACGCAAATGAAGTGTTTGATGCTTTAGCCAGAGGATATTCCAAGTACAGTGATATTCTTTCTCAATCTCACGTATCTAGTGGCCCTACACTTGCGGATATATTAGATAAATTGATGCGTATGGAAGTTGTCATAAAAACATCTCCAATTAACGCAACCGATAATAAAAAGAAAGCTTCTTACTATATTTGTGATAACTTATCTTTATTTTATTATCGCTATATTTTCAAATATTCTTCTCAAATGAAAATCATGGATTCTAAAGTATTCTATAAGAAATACATCGATAAAGATTTTGAAGAACACTATGTTCCTCATATATTTGAAGATATTTGTAAACAATATCTCATTCGAAAAAACAAAGCTGGTGAAATTGATCCAATCATTGAGAATATCGGTAAATACTATTACAACGATCCTAAGCAGCATAAAAATGGTGAGTTTGATATCGTAACTGAAGATGAAAATGGATATATCTTTTATGAAGTTAAATTTAGAAAGAAACAAATAAATGATGAAATGATTCAAGAAGAAATCAAACAAGTACAAGCAACAGGATTAAACTGTTACAAATACGTTTTCTTCTCAAGAAGTGGATTTGATTGTCAAAAAACCAATCAAGTTGAATGCATTGAACTAAAAGAACTCTTTTAAAATGGTCCCTCAAATAGGGACCATTTTTATGATATTCTTCCATTATTCATTTCATATACAACATCCGCAACATTCATTGTAGATACTCTATGTGAAACTAATACAACTGTTTTTGTTTGTGATGATTCTTTTAATGATTTCAAAATGATACCTTCATTTAATGAATCCAAGTTACTTGTAGGTTCATCTAATAAGATCAAATCAGAATCATGTAAAAACGCTCTAGCGATTCCAATACGCTGTTTTTCACCACCAGATAACGTATCCCCAAGTTCACCAACTTCCGTATCATATCCATGCGGCAATGTCATAATAAAGTCATGAATCGATGCTTTTTTCGCTGCTTCTATGATTTCTTCACGTGTAGCACCATCTTTCGCTAATCCAATATTATTCGCAATCGAATCATGAAATAGATGTGTTTCTTGTGTTACGTAACTTTCTACATCACGTAATTGTTTTGTAGGAAGTTGTTTAACATCTTTGTCATTCACAAGTACACTACCTTTTTGTACATCCCAAAATCTCATCAACAACTTCAAAATCGTTGATTTGCCAGAACCACTCGCACCATGAATACCAGTAATCTTACCCGTTTCAAACTCCAAAGAAAGATTCTCTAATATCGTTTCTTCTTCATACGCAAAACGCACATCTTTTAGCGCAGCTCCAGTAAATGTAGTTTCTTTGGATTCCCCAATTACTTCTTCTACCATTGGTGTTTCTTCTAATAAAGATAAAACTCTTTCTCCACTCGCTAATGTTTGATTAAGATTATTAGATAAGCTAGATAAAGCTACGACAGGTCCAAACGATCCCATCACCGCTACCGTACAAGTTAATACACCATCAAATCCAACTTGTCCTTTTCCATACAAATCTATTGTCAGAAATAACATTCCTAGAGACGCAACTAATATTACTAAATTTGTGATTGAACGTTGTGTTCCTTCCATATCACTCAATGATTTCTGTAAAGAAGATAGATCCTGAGAACGTTGATTCATTTGTTGAATTCTTTCTTTTCCTTGTCCATATTGAATTGTTTCATCTAATCCTCTTAAAGAATCTAAAACAAAACTATTCAATTCTCCAAAGTTTTCTCTAAATTCCATTCCTTTTTGGCTGCCACGTTTTCCATTCCACATCGGAATAAAAACACCAACAATTACATACGCACATAGCGCAAATAAGCCACACACAACATGATATCTTCCAATAAAGAAAATCATGATCAAAGAAGTCACAAACGCTATCGCGATTGGTGAAATTGTATGTGCGTAGAATACTTCTAACAATTCAATATCTGTTGTAATGATAGAAATCAAGTTTCCTTTATCTTGCCCTTCTAACTTTGCAGGACATAGTTTTCTTAATGCCGCAAACACTTTATGACGAATAATCGCTAATAACTTAAACGCAATGAAATGATTACAATATTGTTCAATATAATGTAAAACACCTCTTAACACCGCAATACAGATCATAATTGTCAGAATCTTTTTCACAGATAAATTCGTTAACCATGTACTCTGTACTGTAATTGGTGTTCCTTGTAAACCATACAAGATTACTTGACTCGCAAGTATCGTTAAAAAGATGGCACATAAATATCCAAGTGTTCCTAAAACAATAGCTACTAACATGATATGTAATAAAGGTTTTACTAAACCAATGAGGCTTAACATAATTTGAAGCGCACTTCTTCTTTGTTTTGTATTATGCATTCTCTAAACCTCCTTGTCCATATTGTTCTAGTTTCATTTGACTCTCATACAATTGTTTATAAGAACCATTCATTTCCAACAGTTCTTCATGTTTGCCACGTTCTTTGATTTCTCCATCTTTCATGAAATAGATTTGATCAGAAGATACCACATTAGCAAGTCTATGTGATATCAACAGAACTGTCTTAACTTTCGCAAGTTCATGAATGACATCCATGATGATTTCTTCACTCTCTATATCAATATTAGATGTAGCTTCATCAAAGATATAAATTTCACTATTTTCTTTTAGAAGACTTCTAGCAATCACTAATCTTTGACACTGTCCGCCAGATAAATTACTCGCTCTTTCTAATAACTGTGTTTGTAAACCATTTTGTGTATTTAAGAAACCTAAAAGATTAACTTTCTCTAAGACAGCTTCCATTTCTTCTTCGGTAGCATCTCTCTTTGCCATTCTTAGATTTTCTTCAACGGTACCTTTGAATAAGTAACTGTTATGACGTACAAGGACTACATGATTCATCAAATCACTTTCATTGATTTCAGATAATTCAACACCTTGTATCTTTACACTACCTGTATAACCTCTATTCTTTCCAGATAAGATACCCGCAATCGTACTTTTACCACAACCCGATTCACCAACTAAAGAAACAAAACTACCTGCTGGCAAATCCAACTGGATACCTTTCAATATTTCTCTATCTTCTTCATAAGAGAAATGAAGATCATTGATTTCAACATGTAATGGTTCATTTGGTAAATACTTATCACCATCTGCAGTTTCTTCTAAATCTAAAATCTTAAAGATCTTATCACTGGCAGCCATTCCATTCATTGCGATATGGAAATAGGATCCTAATAATCTTAAAGGTAAGAAAAACTCACTCGCTAACAAAACAATACAAATCACTCCCGCAATACTAACATTTCCTTTTAAGTACTCAGACAAGGCAACTGCCATACCAACTGCAGCACCACCATAAGCAACAATGTCCATCACACTTGTAGAGTTCAATTGCATCGTTAGAACTTTCATTGTAATTTTTCTAAATCTTTGCGATTCTTCATCCATTTCATCCGCTTTCTTTTGATCGGCTTGATAGATTTTCAAAGTTGTTAATCCTTGAAGATTTTCTAGGAAAGAATCACCTAACCCTGTATAAACACTCCAATATTTATTGAGTAGTTTCTTCGCTATCTTTTGTACAACTACGATTGATATTGGAATCAAAGGCACACAAATCAATAAAACAACACTCGCTTTTAAACTAATTCTACTTAATATCGCAAACAATGTAATAGGTGCTAGCAAGCTGTAAAACAACTGTGGTAAATATTTTCCAAAATACGTTTCTAGTTGTTCTACTCCTTCTGTAGAAACTTGAACCACTTCAGAAGAAGCAACTTGTTCATTGTAAGATGCACCTAATTTCAACATCTTTTCATAGATTTTTTCTCTTAGAATTCGTTTTACATCTACACTAGAAAGATATGTACATCTTACAATCATCTTTTCGCAAATCAATCGAACTAAAATTACACAAACAAATACAAGAATTCCCTTCTGCATTATTTCGATTGTGAATGTTTGATACACCACATTTTCTAATAGATTCGCAAGTGTAAATACCATTACCACTTGTGCTATCAAACTGATCCATTGCCAAAGAATCGTAAAAACAATATATTTCTTTGCATCAGATAATAATTTAATCAATCTTGTTTTAACCATGTTTCACCTGTTTCTTTGCTTCTGTTTTACTACAAATCAAATGCCATAACGCTAATAACGGATGATAGAACAACATCCTTGGCCCAGAATAACGCATGACTTGGCGTATCTTTTCGCGCATCTCTGGTTTATAACAATGTACTTTACAATTCGCACAAAAAGTCTTCTTTTCCATAAATGGACAATGTTGACTTCTACTCTGTGCATATTCTAATAATTCCTGACAGGACTCACATAAATGTCCATCATGATATTCTTTATGATTCTTTCTACAATACAAACGAATCATCTCTTCTACTACATGTTGTTCTTTTAAACGTTTCTTCTCTACTTTATCCATGTTTCCCTCATCTTTGCCGCTTTAATATACCATTGATTCTCAACTTTTATAACTAACAAAATGTACAAAAAAAGCATGCAAGTTAGTGCATGCAAGATATGGCGCCTTAAACAGGACTCGAACCTGTGACACCCTGGTTAACAGCCAGGTGCTCTACCGACTGAGCTATTAAGGCACGTCCAATATATTACCATACTTTCATAGTCTTGCCAATAGTTTTCACAAAAAAAGACTACAACAATTGTCATAGTCTCATTTCGCGCCTTAAACAGGACTCGAACCTGTGACACCCTGGTTAACAGCCAGGTGCTCTACCGACTGAGCTATTAAGGCACGTCCAATATATTACCATACTTTCATAGTCTTGCCAATAGTTTTCACAAAAAAAGACTACAACAATTGTCATAGTCTCATTTCGCGCCTTAAACAGGACTCGAACCTGTGACACCCTGGTTAACAGCCAGGTGCTCTACCGACTGAGCTATTAAGGCACGTCCAATATATTACCATACTTTCATAGTCTTGCCAATAGTTTTCACAAAAAAAGACTACAACAATTGTCATAGTCTCATTTCGCGCCTTAAACAGGACTCGAACCTGTGACACCCTGGTTAACAGCCAGGTGCTCTACCGACTGAGCTATTAAGGCAGTGAATTTATTTTAGCATTTTTCAAAAAATACACAAGAGCTTTTTTCAAAAAAGGCAAAAATCCGCATTCACATTTTCCGTTTTATAAATTATAATAACAATATAGAAATAACTATTTTCTAAAAAGTATTGAAAGGAGTCATAAAATGTCATTGGTTAGAGATATTGAAGTTTACATTCATAATAATTATGGTACAAACGAGCCAATTTTATTATCTGAACTTGAAACGTCTAGTGTGAATACTGCATCTATTCGTCAACAAGTCAAAAAATTATTAGATGACGGAACATTAAATCGATTTGATAAAGGAATCTACTACATGCCCACCGATTCAATATTTAAATCTGGTTCTACGCTTTCAATTGATGATGTTATTAAGAAGAAATATCTAATGGATAACGAGAATTGTTGCGGATACGTTGGAGGTATGTTGTTCGCTAATAAACTTGGTCTAACTTCACAAGTACCATCTGTATATGAAGTTACCACAAACAAGGCAACAACTGACTACAGAGAAACAACAATAGCAGATTTTCGCATCATTCTAAGAAAGCCTTATTACACGATTGATAAAAACAACGTTCAAACACTTCAATTTCTTGATCTCATAAAAGATATTTCTAACATTTCCGAATTAGAAGGTTCCGATCTTTCTAATTGTCTTTTTAATTACATGAAAACAAAAGATATCAATTTTGAAAATATGAAACCTTTTCTTCAATATTATCCAGACAAAATATATAAAAATATGTATGAGGTAGGTATCTTAAATGGAATATCTTCATAATAACAAGCAGCTATTTTTAAAAGCAATATCTCTTACAAGCAATCAATATCATATTCTTCCTATTATTGTTGAAAAAGATTATTATGTATCGATGATTCTTCGAAAACTTTCTGAGAATCTTGATTTTATCGTTTTTAAAGGTGGAACATCACTTTCTAAATGCCATCAAGTTATCAAACGTTTTTCAGAAGATATTGATATCACAATCGATTCCAAACTATCACAAAGTCAAGCTAAGTTTTTAAAAGAAACTATTAAAAGCATTGCGAAAGAATTAAATCTATTAATTCCTAACATCCAAGAAACACATAGTAGAAGAAGTTATAATCGTTATATTTTACAATATCAATCTGTGCTTTCAGATTCAGATGATGCAATACAATCAGCCGTATTATTAGAAACTTCTTTTGCGGAAATTGCTTTTCCTACTGTTTTATTACCTGTTCATAGTTATATAGGTGAAATGATGAGACAAGAAGCACCAGAGCAATTAAACACATTTCTTTTAGAACCGTTTCAGATGAAAGTTCAAGGAATAGAAAGAACACTTGTAGATAAAATCTTTGCGATATGTGACTACTACATGCAAGATAAAGTCAAAAATCATTCACGCCATATCTATGACATCCATAAACTATTTCCACTCATTCAACAAAACAAGGACTTTATAAACCTATTCAAAGAAGTTCGCTGCATTCGTTCAACAAATAAAATTTGTCCTTCAGCTCAACCAGAAATTAATATTCCTAAAATATTAAAAGAAATAGTTGAAAAAGAAGTATACAAAGAAGATTACGAAAAGATTACTGCACGAATACTAGAAGAAAGTGTAAGTTATACCACTGCAATTACTACAATTCAAAAAATCGCAGAATCACATCTATTCGAATGAGTATTGTTCATAGTCTACTCAAAGTCCCTTTAAAGTCTACTTTCAAAGTCTACTCAAAGTCTACTTTCAAAGTCTACTTTTAAAATTTCTGCAAATTAAAAACTATTCATTTTTGGCTTGTTTTAGCTAAAATTGAATAGTTTTATTTTTTGAATC
>CAVKTV010000001.1:15139-58617 GCA_963659075.1 Lachnospiraceae bacterium
CTTGTGAGTAGACTAAACAATAACAAGGATACTAAACCAGTAAATGTATATAACGGAATATGATTAGAATCACTTGTATCAACAACATCTTTCTTTACTTTGTTATTCACAATTGATATTTCTTTTGTTCCATTTTCAGGAATTTCAAATACGATATCTTCTGTTAAAACATAACCATCAGGTTGTTTTACTTCATGTAACGTATATGTTTGTCCTACTACTAAGATTCCTTCAACGACATGTTCTGTTCCATCACTTATCCATTCATCAATTACATTAGAATCTTGATCCAAGATTTGTAATGTAGCACCTGTTAATGCATTCCCATTCTCATCCACTTTATTTACAATGAGTTTCGTTGGCTCATTTGTTACAGAAACAATACCATCTTCAAATGATAATTCTTTTGATTCACTTGTTACATTACCATTGTTATCTACTGTAAAGGCAATTGTTTTTGTATTCAATACACAACCTTTTGGTGCTTTGATTTCTTTCAACTGATACGTTTGTCCACCAATGAATTTTGTTTTATAAGAAACTCCTTCTTTCAAACTAATCCATGTTTTTTCTGTACTTCCATCCGCAAATACACCATAGATCTTATATTCTGCACCATCTTGTTTTTTATCTAATATAAGTTTTTGGAATGTTAATTCAATAGATTCATCTTGAATCGTTAATGTTGAATCTTCAATTGATGCATACTCTACATTTACATCATTTAAATTACCATTTTCATCAAAGCTAAAAGTAAATGCATTCATTACTTTATATCCCATTGGAGCTTTGATCTCTTCAATCGTATATTCTTCTCCAGCAATCCATTGACCATCTAATGTAGATATTGTTTTAGAAGTAAATGTCTTTTCTGTTGTTTCATCTTTAAACAAACCACTTACTTTAAATTCAGCTAAATCATTTACAGATTCAATCAATTCACCATCAACATTCTGTTTAATTAGTTCCATTGTGATAGGTTTATCTTGAACTACAATCGTATCATCCTGAACAGAATAACCAGAGTCTCCATTTACTACTTTTAGTTTTCCATCAAGATCAACAGTAAATGTCATTTCTCCAGCAAGTTCAAAACCATTAGGAGCTTTTGTCTCTTTTATTGTGTATTCATTTCCAACAATAAACTTACCACTTAGTCTATCTTTGATTGTTTCTGAAGTTAAATCTGTAATTGTAGTTTCTGTTTCTTCACCAACAAATTTACCTGTTACTGTAAATACTGCAGTTGTACCATCAATAAAGATATCAGAATCTTCACTTTCTTTCTTAAGTGATATTTCAATCGGTTCATCTTGTACTGTAATACAATTCCCTTTCACACTTGCGTAATTATATTCACCAACTAAAGTGATTTCTCCAGACTTCTCTACTTTAAATGTAATATCATCAGCCTTTTCATATCCACTAGGAACATCTACTTCAGATAAAACATATATATTATCCACTTTCAATTGTGCTTTTAATTCATTGATAGAAAGGCTTTGTTTCGATGCATCCACAAAAGAGCTTCCTTCTTGCGGTGTAACAGTAAACGTAGCACCTGTTAATGCATTTCCTTTACGATCTGTTTTTTGTACAGATAAATCTAATGGTTGATTGATAATTGTAATCAAACTTGTTCCATCACCTGTATATTTACCTGTATCCGTCATAGAAACAGTTCCATTATTCTGCATTGTAAATGTAAGTGTTTCAGAATTCACACAATAACCATCAGGTGTTTTTGTTTCTTCTAATGTATAACTGTTTCCAGCAATCATCTTTCCAGTTAATGTATAAGCTTCTTCAGTACTTGTCCATGTCTTAGTACCTTCACCATCCGTAAATATACCTGTCAAACTGAATTCTGCACCAGATAGATTAGTTGCACCGTCTGTCTTAACAAAGGAAACAGAGTTCATGACATTCGTTACTTGTTGATCAGCAACTACATTAACTACTGTATTAGATTTCGCTAATGTAATCGTATATACACTTTCATTCAATGTATATCCATCAGGAGCCTTTGTTTCTTTCAAATAATATGTATCCCAAGCTAGATTATTAAAGGAAGCATTTCCTTCTGCATCTGTAGTTACTGTTGCATTATAACCATCTACAAGCTTTTCACCATCAAAGGTTTTTGAAACTGGCATGGTACAACTTGCATCTGTATACAAAGTAAACACTGCACCAGATAGTTTCTTACTATCATCTTTACTATCTACCTTAGTGATATTGATAACACCAGGAATACGATTATTTGTGATATTCAATGCAGAAGATTGTGTATCATCAATTGTTCCATCTGTTTGAACAGTAAAACTCTTGATCTTTGTTTTTTCACGAACATATCCATTGTATGTTTCTTCATACAAATCATATGTAGTGTTTTGGATTAATGTTGCAGCAGCAAATGATAATTCACCATTAGTATTTGTAATAGCACGAGTGACTTCACTACCATCTTTCTTTACCACAAATGTCACACCACTTAGTACTTCCTTTGAATATGCATCTGTCTTCTTCAATGAAATTATGATTGGTTCATCATTTACATTAATCGTAGTGCTACCATTTACTTTTCCATCTGTACTAACTGTAAATGTAATAGGAGAAGCTATTTTATATCCAGCAGGTGCTGTTGTTTCAGTTAATGTATAATAATGTCCGCCAATCCATGTATACTCTGAAAGTGAAATCGTTAATGATTTGTTTACTGTAAATGTCTTTTCAGCAATCGTAGTATCACTTGTATCTTTCAATGTAAATACTGCACCATCTAATGAACCGTCATTCTTTGTGATTGTTAAAGAAATTGGTTCATCATACGCTTTTACAGTCATTCCAGAAATTTCATAATGTGAATCTGTAGAGTTTGTGCTTAAACTTGTACCATCATCACTTACAGTAAATGTAAATGGTGTGGAATGTAATTGATATCCATTAGGTGCCTTAGTTTCTGTTAATGTATATACATTTCCAACAACTAGCAATCCAGTCAATGGACTTGTAGTGTTCTCAGTTCCACTTAATATTTGTTTATCGCTACCATCTGCGAACGTACCAGTTAATTCATACGTATATCCTGATAATGATTGTGATTTATTATCCATATCATACTTGTTTAAAGTAAAAGTGATTGGATTATCTTTAACAGTCAACTTAGCGTCCGTCACATCAGACTTCTCTCTAAACTCAACATAAGTAGCTCCTTCACCAGCATCAATCTTTAGCTTTCCGCCATCATCACTTAAAGTGATTGTGGTATCCGCAATCTTTGTATAACCTGTAGGAACTACTGTTTCTGATAAAGTATATGTACCTAAAGGTAAACCTTTGATATCAGAGCCTTTATAAATTTCAGTACTATTCTTTGTTACAGAAGTTGTTACAGTACCATCCGCAGCTTTATGCCACGTTGCAACATATCCTGCAGTTGCAGTATTTTCCTCACCAGTAATTGTAAATGCAATTTCTTTACCAGAGATAGAATTTATTCCATCTGTTTTATCCATTGAGAAGGATGTGATTGTATTTGTGACAGAAACTGTTTGTGTGTTATTTACACTATCTTTTGTTGTTTCACTAATTACTGCATTCAAATAACCTTTTTGCGTATTTTCCTTTACAGTATATGTATACTCTTTACCTTGCGTATCATACTTTGGTACCGCAATTGTACTAGTCCAATTCTCACTGGATTTTAAAGTTAAACTTGTTACTTTTTCTTCATGAACTGTTTCACTCGAATGATAAATATCAACTGTTAATTCTGATAAATTCGCAGAATCATTTAAACCTGTGTTATCCCATACTTTATTTACAGTTAGATTTGTTGTTTCTAATGTATTTGTTACAGTGACATTATTTTCTGAAGTAGTATTATATTCAACTTTATATGTTCCATTATAAGTACCATCATTTTCAATATCATTTCCATTCGCATCTATTTCTTTGACATAGTAATAATATTCATTTCCATTGCTTGATTTCTTAGGTAGACCAGTCAATGTAGCTGAAGAAGTACCTCCACTTAAAACTAGTTCATAGCCAGCAGTACTATTTTTAGCTAATATCTTTTCTTCTGAACCATATGTATTTGCGTTAATTTTTTCTTCTCTAAATACATGGTATTTTGTAATCCATTTACCAGAAGAATCTAATACTCTAGTATTGAATGCATTTTCTTGATCAATCCAAGATTTAGTTACAGTGATAGAAATAGGATCATCTTTTGGTATATTTGTGATTCTTTCGTTATCAGTGGAATTAGATATTGTAAACAAACTATTTGCTTCTGTAGCGTACTCTATACTTGTTGTTTCTTCATATGTCTTTCCATCTAAAAAAGTAACATCAGAATTACCAATCTTAATTTCTCGAACACCATACGTTAAAGCTTTTCCATCTTTATAAGAAGGAAGATTTGAAAAGTGTACATTATTATTTGTGTTAGATGTTGCTGTCCAAGTTCCTTCACCTAAAGTAGTCTTTGCCCAATTCCATGTATCACTGCCTTCTTCTTTCACAATTAACGCATACGTAACAGTGAAATGTTGTATATTACCATTTAAGTTATTCCAAACTTTACTAGAACTAAAAGAAGTTCTTTTTAAGGTGTTGGTAACATTCATTCCATCGTATGAAGTATTGTAATAAGTAGATGCTTCTTCTGAAACATAGTAAATCCACTCTTCACCATTTGGAGCGTATTGATCTAGATTTGTAATTTTATAAGACCATTTATTTGTATTTGAATCATCAGTACTTACAATACTAACACTTGGTGTACTACCATTTACTTCATTTGAAAAACTTTGATTTGTTATAGAATCTTTAGTCAATGTAAATGTACCAACTGTTTGTTCACCAATTGCGTTATTAACACCTAAAGAAGAGTTTGCTTTTCTCATGAGTGTTAAATTGATGCTATCAGGTCTGTTCTTCCATCGATCATTCGAATCCACCCATGTCTTTGTACCGGATTTTTCTACTGTCCCAGGCGCATTATAGGTATTCGTAATTGTTGCATCAACACTTATACCAGTTAACACTTCAGCGATTGCATTCACTACTGTTTCTTTTTCTAATGTAAAACCAGTTTTCTGCGTAGAAGTATTTGGTAAAGTAATTGTTTGTGTATTTGAATTATTTACTTCTATACTTGAACTATATCCATGCGGAGTTGTTTCTTCTACATAATAAACGTACTTTGTTCCATTTGGAGCATATATCAATTGATTTGTGAATGTCGTTGTATCTTCACTCTCATTTTTATCGATATATTGTGTTTGAACAACTTTATCTTCTATTGCCGTAGAAGTATTTGAAATATCCATTAATACGCGATGTAATTGGATTGCAACCTTTGGATATTTTTCTAAAGTATTACTCTCCCAAGTCTTCTTCACTGTGATAGATGCAGTATTACTTGTATTCACATTATACAAGTTACGTAGAACGAAACTGTTAGCGTCTTCTCCTTCAATAATTTTGTTTGTTACAACATTATTAGTATCGTTAATTTTTTCACTCAAAGTATAAGTATATAGATTTCCATTATCATCATACTTAGGTAATAGATCACCTGAACCTGAACCATCAACACCATTCGCTCCTTGATGCTTCATTGTAAAAGTAAAATTCTTTCCAGAACTTGTCACTTCTGAAATTGTTGCGGTGATTGGCTTATCATCATTCTCACTAGTTTTTCCAGTCAGTGTAAATGACAATTTTGGTAATTGATTTGTTGGGTAGCCATCCGGTAAATTCTCCCAAATCTTTTGACCTTTGATCGTTACTGCAGTTTTAATTGCGTTAACAAAAGTTCCACCTTCTTTTAACACCCAATATTCAGTATCCGAACTCTTCTTAACAAAGTCATTGTCTGTTTTATATTCTACCTCATAACTTTGTTTTTTTTCATCCCATTTAACTTCCGTGCCGGACTTAGTTGTGCCATCTTCAGTATATTCAAATTGCACATCAATATAATCCAAAAAATACTTATCAACATGTGTAAGTTCAGTCGCATAATAAGTTATTTCATTACCAAAATCATCATACTTAGGTAAATTATCAAACGTACAAGTCCACTCATATTCACTTGATTGCGTGGAAGAAGACCACATACGATCAATGTATTTATCATAAATCTTAACGTCATTCGATACTTTATATTTTCCCGCATCTTCACCCTCAGTAATCAATTGAGAGTTACTATATAGAGTCAAATAAATATCAGGACGTTTACCTTGTTTGTATACATAAGTATCCAACCATTTTTTATGGAATACGATTTGTTTTGTGCCAACCTTTTGGTTTGTGATTGTTATAGCCTTGCTGTCATTTTCAGCAGTATTAGATTCTACATTTGGTGTACCAATCGTATAAGTAGGATCACTATAACTAATGGAATAATCGTTATTTGTTAGAGCAGTTGTATCAACTTCTTCTACAGAATATTCAATAAAGCTACCATTCTCGTCATACTTAGGTAATCCTGAAAAAGTGATTGTTTGAGGACTTTCACCTGTTAAAGCTTGTTTTTGTCCACCTGTAATTGTGTATTCTTCTCCATTCGATAGTTTTACTTTGTTATCTACAATTGTCACACCTGATTTAGAAGTTGTTAATTGTACACTTGCGTTATAGTTTTTTCTGGTTTCTTTCTTAGCATCATCTTCTTTACTTCCATCAACCCAATTCTTTGTAACTGTTACATCAACAGTTCCTACACGACGATTGACAACTGTATAATAGCCTGATTTGTAACCAGTTTGTCCTTCTGTAAGATAAGAAACTTTGTATTGATGATCACTTGTAGTAACAACATCATCTTCTACATTATACCCACCTACTCTAACTTCTTTAATTGAATAAGTTCCTTTATATTGATTCGCTTCTGTACGCTTATCTTCTGGTGTATTATCTCGTAAAGTAACTACTGTTTGATTATTAGAATCCGTGTATGTATACGCTGTAACATCAACATATTTCCACCATTCATCAGCCGCAGTTAAAGTGACAGTAGTTAATGCTGCTCCTGTCTGATTTTCATCTGCATATACCGCAATAACGCAATCTTTTCTTCCTGTTGAATCTCCATCATCCAACCATGCTTTTCTAACTTTGATTGAACGATAAAAACCTTCACCAGTTGGTGTATTTGTAATATACGCATGATTAAAATTACTTGTTTCGTTAACAGAATCTGTTGCGTCTACTGCTCCATAAGTATGATGTTTCGTAAATGAAGTAGTTCCACTAATTGTCGTTTCTTCTGCCTTATAGAAATACTTTCCACCCTCAGAATCAAACTTATCTAATCCTGTAATATCTAAAACCCAATCTGTTTCAGATCCTTCTAATTGATTATTCTTTGTAAGTGTATAATCACAATTAACCTTTTCTGTATTTGAAGTTACACTACCAGAACTATTTGTCTGTTCAAAATGTACAGTAATACTATCTGGAATTGTTGTATCACCCATTTCATTCCATTTCTTATGAATGTGGTATGTTGTTGTGCCTTTCAAAGTACTAGTAAGTATTGTATGATTCTCATCCTCAGAATCCGTTGCATAGCTTTCTACATAATATTCTTCGCCATCTGTTGCGTTTTGAAGATTATGATTTAATTTTAAACGAGTTTCACCATCAACTGTATATAATCCAGTTTCTTCACTTGGTGTAGTATTCGCAACACTTTCTTCAGTCCAATGATAATGTAATTCATTACCTTCAGCGTCATATTTCGCAACTGTTACGCTAACATCCTTTGAATCATTCTCTGTAGAAAATCCTGTTAAAGTGACAGTTTTAACTTCATTATTTTCCGTATAGTCATTCCATTCAGTTGAACCTTTAAGTGAATACTGCAGTTTCGCAGTTACACTCACATCACTCAAACTACCTAAATAGTTTTTCGCAACCCATGTTTTTGTAACAGTAGTTGTAATCGTATCTTCTAAACGATTTGTTAAAGTACCACCATTGTATAGACATTCATCGCCACTTGGACGAGTGTTATTTTCATTTGGTGTAACATCACCTTCAAATGTATTATCAGTTTTATCCAGTGTTCCAAAATGCTTAACATACTTGCTGGCATTTGTACCACTCATTCTTTCTTTTACTAAATAGATATATTCATACCCATCCGTATCATACTTATCTAGTTTTTCTATTTTAAACGATGTATGTGTTCCATCAATCGATTGTTGCGCTACTGTATTTACTTCTGAAGCTTGTTGATAATCAACACCTGTTTTATTTGAATAACGCCACAACGTCCAAGTTGTTGTTGGCTTTTCTGATGCATTACCATCCAACCATTTTTTGGTTGCTGAAAAGGAAGTTATGCCTTTTAGATAAAAGATCATCTCTCCATTATTCTTTGTACTTGTAACATCTGTTCCTACGTTATCCGCTTTCACATTGTTATACTCAACCTTTAAATAATCACCGTTAGAATCATTACTTAGATCGATTTTGTCATTAGTGACTTTTAAATCATATTCAATGATGTTTTTATCTGTATCAAACATTGGAAGATTCGATACAGTGAATTTTTTAGTCTCTGCATCGTATGTTCCTGAACTTAACTTATCATTTAATTCAGTACGACTAGAAGTAAGGTTCGGCAAAATTGTAGTGTTAAAATCAATTGAAGTATCTCCTATTTTTAAAGATACATCCATTGTGAATGATGTAGTTTTAGAAATATTAAACAGTTTCTTATCTGAATCATATCCTAAATTCACATATCCTTCAGGAGCTGTATATTCAATCGTATTCCAAGTCAGTTCATCGGTATCATATTTAGATGGAAGTCCAGTAATAGTGAATGTTTGATATTCTGTATTCTTTGCGTCCATTGAAACAGAAACCTTCGTTGAATCATAGCGCGTATCTCCACTAACACTCCATTTATTATTATCTACGTAACTTAGAGTTAAAGCTTCGTCTTTATTACTCTTTAAAACAATACTACCATATGCACTTCTACTCTCTGGAACCCTATCATCCATCCAATTCAAACTAAAAGATTGTGTTCCTTCGTATACAACGTTATGTGTTTCTTGTTCACTTGTAAGAGTCGGAGTATCTGTTAATTCTGTATTGCTAGCATCATTATTACTAACATCAGAAGCACTCTCATCGCCAACATCTGCAAGCATAATATTATTCTCATTAACTTGCTCATTATTTTGTTGTTCATCACTTGGTTGTTGTTCTACTACTTGGTTTGTATACTGTATTTCAAATGTAGAATCTGTTTTAATGACTAATTCTTGATTTATAGAATTCACAAAATATCCTTCTATTTGATCTTTGAATGAATATGTTTTAGGATTACCATTTGCATCTGTTTTCCATAAATGATTGATTGTGAAAGTATATTGTAAATCTTCTACGTTGTAAGAAACATCCACGTTTCCAAATACGCGATTAAAATATTCTTTTGCTGTGATTGTTGGTACCACGTCAAAAGTAACTGTTCCACTGACAGCGTACGTTTCTAGTTTTAATTGAATTGCTTCTTCTAATTGATTTTCTTCATTAAAAGAGAATTCTGATTTATTTGCGGAATATCCTTTTAAAGTATCTTTGAGTTTTAAAGAATATTGATCACTTGTACCTTCTAAGTTATCTACTTGATACGTTACAACATCAATATTATCTTTTGTTTCAGTTGTTGATTCTTTGATTTCTGTTTCAATTTCAGAACCATCTTTTAAAATCTGTACAAAAGAATTAATATCTCTTCTTTCATCTTTGTTATGTGCGTCATCATATTCCACAGTAAAATAAGCAGTAAAAGTATTAATTACTTCTTCTGTTCCCTCAGCCACTATATTTGTTGGACATAGTCCAAGAAGCATCATACAAGTTAGTAAGATGCCCATAACTTTATTTCTATATTTCATATACACATCTCCCGTCGGTTATATTTCGGTTTTTAGCATTAGAATTTTAACATAAAATGCATTAAAAGTAAGTAGTAGCTCACTTACTGAATTTACATTTTCTTAATAATTTCTGTATTGACTTAAAGTAGTACAGATAGTACAGTTTATACAGATAGTACAGAAAGGAGAATCTATGTTCCTCATTAATACGCAAAGTAAAGAACCTATATTTGAACAGATACAAACACAGATTCTACGTTTTATACAAGCTGGCGTTCTATCACCAGGTGATCGTTTACCTAGTGTACGTCAACTCGCCCAAGAAAATGGTATTAATCCAAATACCGTTTCTAAGGCATACATTGAATTAGAAAAGAATGGCTATGTTCATAACATTCCTAAAAAAGGTGTTTACGTTTCAGAAGTCAATGTACAAGATCAACAAAAAAATCAAATACTTCATTTATTAAAACCACTTAAAGAAAGTGGTGTTCAAAAGAAAGATTTGTTAGACGCAATAGAAATGCTCTATCAGGAGGAAACATGTTAAAAATAGATCAACTCCAAAAATCATTTGGAAACAAACAAATATTAAATAACTTATGTTTAGAAATACCAGAAGGTACGATCTTTGGACTCGTTGGTATCAATGGTGCAGGTAAATCTACATTATTAAGATGTATCGCAGGTGTATATGAGCCAGAACAAGGATGTATTTTATTCAATGATTCTGATACGTATGAAGATCAACACATTCGTAATGAAATTGCATTTGTATCTGATGAAGCTTACTTCCCAGTAGGTTCTACAATCAAATCTGTAAAACTTTTATATGAAACTTTATATGATCGTTTTTCTCAAGAATCTTATAAAAAATATTTAGAGTTATTCCAATTAGATGAGAATGCATCCATTGTCAATCTATCCAAAGGAAATAAAAGAAGAGTTTCCTTGTTATTTGCGTTATGTATTAAACCTAAATTATTGTTGTTAGACGAAGCCTATGATGGTCTAGAACCACTCGCTCGTTATAAGTTTAAGAATGTATTAACACAACTCATTGAAGATGAACAAATCACTGTCATTATTTCTTCTCACAATCTTAAAGAATTAGAAGATATTTGTGATTCATTCGGAATCTTAGAAGATGGAAAAATGATGGAATATGGTGATTTATCAGAATCTAAAGAAAACATCAACAAATATCAAATTGTCTTTGATAAAGAATTAGAAGATGACGCATTTGATGCATTTAATATTCTTCACTTAGATCATGAAGGAAGAGTATACAAACTTGTCGCAAAAGGAAATCAAAATACTGTTTTATCCAAAATACAAGAAATGCATCCATTACTTGTAGATGTATTACAAGTAAACTTTGAAGAATTGTTTATTTATGAATTACAAGCAAAGGAGAAATCACATGATCAACAATAAATATTTAAAATATCTATTTCAAAATAAAAAGATCGCATGGATATTCTTCCTTGTTATGTATATGGCCGTTTCATTATCTTCCTTCATAACATATTCATCTGGAACATATCAATTCACATTACGTTGTAGTTTTATATTATCTGTTTTGATGACATTTGTTTTACCAATATTCTTATTTTCTTTTGTACATCGTAAAAGAAGTTGTGATTTATACTTCTCTTTACCAGTCAAAAGAAAAGAATTATTATGTACAACAATTCTATTCTCATTTCTCATCATCTTTGGATACTATTTGATTACAACATGTATTTCTACAATATTATGTGTTTCTAGAATACATATTCTATTTGGAGATTTATTGATTCATGTTGTATTTGTAGCTTTCTCAATTCTGATTCTATTACTCATCAATTCTACGATTTATCTTTTCGCAAACAATATATTAGATGGTGTCATCATGTTATTAGCCTATCTATTTATTCCTGTTGCGGTAGTATGTTTATTAGATACGATTTGTAATATTTTGTTAATTGATTTTGTTTTGAATGAACTTAACCTATGGACATACTTATGCCCTGCTTCTATGGTCATCACCAATGGATTTTACTTAATCGCAAATGTGGTAAAATCATTCGACGATACAATCAGTTACATGGAACCATTCTCTTTCTTTCAGACAATAGTATTAGTTGTTTACGCACTTGTTTCTGTATATTTATTAAAAAAACACTTCATTGAACGTAAAACAGAACGTGCAGAACAAATATCTGATACATTCTTATCTTATCCTTTGATTATCAATTCTTACTTGTTGATATCTCTATTCTACTTAGGATTTACAATCACACATGAAGGATTGAGTGATATCTATATCATTGCGTATCTGTTCTTATATTTCGTTTATATCATTGCCTTATTTATCTATAAACGAAAGATACGTTTCTATTGGAAGAATACATTGTATTACATCATTGTTATGGTCATTGCCCTAGTCAGTGGAAAAATCATTTACATGAATAAAGGATTTGGACTTCCTTATACATATCCTCTAGCTTCTGGTGATACTGTGATCTATAGCGTAAATGAATATAATCTAGATACTTCTTTAGAGAATGTAAATGATTATGATGCGGATACAGATGTAACTGTAAATATCATATTCTCTATTCCAACAAGTGATTTAAAAGACAGTCAATATTCTTCCGCTATTTCTATCTTAGAGAAAACAAGAACAAGCGCAATTAACGAATGGTTTAAAGAAACGGATGTTGAAAACTACAATGGTTCTACAACTTCCATCAATATTTCAAACCAACAAAATAAATCTACAATCAATCATAGTCCATCTTATTACACATCTCATGTTCTATCGATTAAAGATCTAAAAGAACTAGATTCTTGTAGCACAATTACAATCAATGTTTATAGCTATGAAAAAAATATAAACAAAGATTATTCACTTACAGATTATCTAAAGGAGGTTCAAAACAATGATTTTGAATAAACAAAACTTAACCGTTAATCAAAACGGAAAAGAAGAACACTTTACATCTAAAGAATTTGATATCTTAACATTTCTCATGAATCATCCAGATCAAATACATACTGCAGAAGAAATCTATGAATATGTTTGGAAACAAGAGCCATTCAACTGTAGATCAATTATCTGTGTACATATCTGTCATATCAGAGAAAAACTCCAAAAGATCAACTATCCAACAAACGCATTAGATTCTTTCTGGAAACAAGGATACCGTTTCAACACAAGTATTTAAATCACAAAGCCAAGTCAGAAATGATTTGGTTTTTATATCCATTTCTATATCCTTTTCTGATACAATATTCATAGAAATAGTAGTGTTTTTTTACTACAGATAGGAGAGATCATTATGGGTTTAATTTTAGCTACACTGAATGCCGCTAGTGGCACATTACGTGATCAATGGAAAGAGTACTTCTATTGTGATGCAATCAGTGCTGATACGATTTGTGTAAAAGCACATAAAAAGACACAGGGATTTGGAAATCATGGAAATGATAATATCATTTCTGATGGATCAATCATTGCGGTGGCAGATGGCCAATGTATGGTCATTGTTGAACAAGGACAAGTCGTTGATATTTGTGCAGAGCCTGGTGAATATAAATATGATTCTAAAACAGAACCATCTATCTTTACAGGCAAGAATCTATCTTCTTCTATTAAAGATGTATTCGCACAAATCGGTAAGAGAATTACATTTGGTGGAGAAACAGGTGCAGACCAACGTGTTTATTATTTCAACACAAAAGAAATTACAGGTATGAAATATGGTACTGCTTCCCCTGTTCCATTTAGAGTCGTAGATGCACGCGCAGGAATTGATTTAGATATTTCTTTAAAAGCATTTGGAGAATATTCTATTCGCGTAACAGATCCAATTTTATTCTATACAAATGTATGTGCGAATGTTTCTGATAGCTATAAAGTTTCAGATATCGAAGATCAAATGCGTTCAGAACTATTAACAGCTTTACAACCAGCTTTCGCTAAGATTGGAGCTGCAGGTGTTCGTTACTCTGAAATTCCAGCACATACTGCAGAGCTAGCAGATGCGTTAAATGAAGAACTATCAAAGAAGTGGAAAGATCAAAGAGGTATTGAAATCGTATCCTTTGGTGTATCCTCTATCAAAGCGAGTGAAGAAGATGAAGCAACAATCAAGCAAATGCAGAAAGATGCTGCATACACAAACCAACAACTCGCTGGTGCTGCTTTGGTAGGTGCACAAGCACAAGCAATGCGCGATGCCGCAAATAACGCAAACGGTGCCGCAATGGGCTTTGTTGGATTAAATGCCGCACAAAGTGCTGGTGACGTCAATGTCAATTCCTTATTAAATTCTCAACAAGCACCACAAACAGGATGGATCTGTCCAAAGTGCGGTACGAACAACACTGGTAAATTCTGTACAAATTGTGGAGAAGCAAATCCAGCTAACGCAAAATGGATTTGTCCAAAATGCAATACAGAAAATACAGGAAACTTCTGTAATAACTGTGGGGAAAAGAAACCTGCGTAATTAATGGTCCCCAACTTGAGGACCTTTCTTTTCTTATGAACAAACAAATTGATCAAGAAAGATATAAAAGACAACTACAATCAAACAATCTGATTGGTATTTTGTTAAGTCTTTCTTCTATTGCGTTATTTATTATTTTATATATTCTCGCTAACGTTTTACAAAAATAAAGGAGCTATTCTATGGCTGAACAATTAACAAACTATCAATGTCCCAATTGTAATGGACCATTGAAATTTGATCCAGTAACTCAAAAATTGAAGTGTGAACAATGTGGTTCTTCCTTCACAACCGATGAAATCGATAAAATATTCTATGAATCCAATCAAGAAGCAATCGGTGTAGATGATACTGCCAAACAAGCAGAAGCAGCTGAAACTTTACAATGGAGCGAAGAAGAATCCAAAACCATGCGTGCATATACTTGTCCTAGTTGTGGTGCACAATTAATTGCGGATGAAAATACTGCCGCAACAAGTTGTCCATATTGTGGTAATCCAACAGTTGTTCCAAAACAATTTGACGGATCATTAAAACCAGATTACATCATTCCATTTAAATTGGTTAAGGAAGATGCAATCAATCAACTTAAAGAGTTTTATAAAAACAAACCATTTTTACCAAACGCATTCACAGAAAATAATCACATCGAAGAAATCAAAGGTGTGTATGTTCCTTTCTGGTTATATGATGGAAGTGTTTCTGCACACTTGAGAGCGCACGCTACCACTGTTTCCTCTTATAGCACAAAAGATGAAATCGTTACTACAACACATCATTTCCGTGTAGAAAGAGATGGTATTGTCACTTTCAACAAAGTACCTGCAGATGCATCTAGTAAAATGCCTGATGATTTTATGGATTCCATTGAACCATTTGATTATCAAGAACTCGTACCATTTCAACTATCATATTTACCAGGTTACTTAGCTGATAAATATGATGTTACTTCTGAAGAAGATGAAGATCGTATCAACCAAAGAGTTTCTAATACTTCACTACAATTATTAGAAGAAACGATCCTAGGATACGCTACATGTAATCCTGAAAAACAAAATACAGAAATTCATCCAGGAACAGTACACTATGCTTTCTTACCAGTATGGATGTTATCCACACAATACAATGGAAAGAATTACTTATTTGCGATGAATGGACAAACAGGAAAAATGATTGGTGATGATTTACCAATAGACTATAAAAAGATGATTGGTTTATTCCTACTGATTACAATCATTGGTATCGCATTAATGTATGTTGCGTTATTCGTGTTATGAGGTGTTCAGTATGAAAATAATTAGAAATATGATTGTATTCTGTACACTATTGCTTTGTATTCCATTCACTTCTATTCACGCTTCAAGTGATGTTTATGTACAAGATACGTATGGTGTACTAACAAGTGAACAAATCACTTCTTTACAACATCTGGCAAAAGAGGTATCTGAACAATATTCTTTTGGTGTTTATGCCAGAATCATCCAAGATGCATCTGGAGAATCCTATGACTATATGGATGACTTTATTGAAGAATATTATTCTATGGAAGATCTAGGATATGGAGATACATCAGATGGTGTATTGTTATTGATTACATTTACAGATGAAGGTGGAAGTTATCAAGTTTATATTCCTGGAAACGCAAATCAAGAAATGTTTACGCTAGATGGCATGGATCAAATGGATGAAGCTGCTTATGCTTCTTTAAAAGAACACAACTATGAACAAGCAATTCATGATTACATTGAAAAAGCACAATATTTAATGAACTATTATGAAGAACATGGTGAAGCATATGGTAGTAATTATGGAAATGATTATCATTATGCTAGTGAAGACAATACAAATATGAGCTTATTTATCATGTTTGTTGTTCCAGTTGCCATTGCGTTAATTGTTGTACTTGTTCTCAAAAGCAAGCACAAAACAAAACACATCGCTGTAACTGCGAATAACTACGTCACACAAAATGGTTTACATCTCACAAATCAAAGAGATATGTTCTTATATCAAACAGTTACACGTACACCAATTCCTCAACATGATGATCATGATTCAGGTGGTTCATCTCCTGGAGGAAGTCACTTCTCAAGTAGTGGTGGCATGCATTCTGGTGGTGGGCACTTCTAAAGGCTCTGGTAATATAGAGTCTTTTCTTTGAAAGTTTTTTCATAAACATTTGAAAGAAATAAAACTTTTTTCAAAAAGTTATTGAACTATCTTATTTTCTATGTAAAAATAGAACTCGTAAAAATCAAAACAAGAGGTAGCGATGTAAATGAGTACCTTGTGGAGTCGACAGACTATGAAACAAGCGAAAGGTAACCATCGCCGAACGAATTATATTGGTAGATATAGTTCGTGGGGTTATGAAGAATATTCATAACACTCCTTCAAAAAGAAGAGGCGCTTTGTTTGTTCAGATTTATTTGTACAATCACGTCTCTTACGGGACGTTTTTATTTTTATACAAAAACGAAAGTGAGAGAAAAAACATGAAAAGATTTATCACAACACTCTGTGCGCTCGCTATGAGCCTATCTCTTGCAGGATGTACTGCAGGACTAACTGACACTTCTACTTCTACTGCTGAAACAACAGATTCTTCTTCCACAAAGAAAACTGTTCTAAGAATTGGTATGGAATGTGATTACGCGCCAAGTAACTGGCAAGAAGATACAGCTTCTGATACAAACCTCCCTATTTCTAATTTAGATGGTTTCTACGCAGAAGGTTATGATGTTCAAATGTCTAAGCTATTAGCTGAAGAAATGGATGTTGATATTGAAATTGTAAAGCTAGCGTGGACTGGTTTGATCCAAGCATTGAAGGAAGGTCAAATCGATATGATCATTGCTGGTATGGCAGATACTCCTGAACGTAAGGAATCCATTGCCTTCTCTGATACATATAGCCATAAGAAATCTCAATATGTATTGGTTGTTCCTGTTGATAGCCCATACAAGGACGCTACAGATATCCAAGAATTCGCTGGCGCTACTGTCATTGGACAAATCAATACATTCTATGATACAGCGATTGATCAAATCGAAGGCGTTGTACACGCTACACCTGCACAAGATGTTCCAAACATGGCATCTCAGTTACAAGAAGGCCTTGTTGATGCGGTCATCTTAGATGATGATACAGCTGCTGCGTTATATGGTGATGATGACAACTACACAATTCTTGAATTTGAAGATGGTCATGGTTTCACTCTTGAATTTACAGGATCTTGCGTTGGTATCCGTTTAGAAGATACTGATCTACTTGATGAAGTTAACACAGCTCTATCTCATATCGATACAGAAACAAGAGAACAGATTTGGGAAGAAGCAGTAGCTAATCAACCAGAATAAAGGAGTTTTATGAATCAAATCACTTGGAAAAATCATATATGGATGCTGAGTGTATTTGCAGGAATGATTGGGAGTTGTTTTATCAACTCCTATTCTCCTGTTAATGTCAATCTCATTTGTATCCTATTCTTCTTACCAACTGTATTGGTAAAAGTACTTGTTTATTTAGGATTGATTTCAGCAGTTGTTATCTTTGTGAAACATGTATTCTTACACAACAAAGAAAACAATGTAGTAGAAAAAATCTTTGTATCTATTTCATTTGTTGTATTCTTATTAGCTATTGTTGATCGAGTACTATTAGCTGGTGTTTCTGACATCATCGTTGCGATGACTTCTAGTTCTCAAAAAGGATTAACATTCTTTAGTACAATGGCATATATCTTTGTCAACAATTTCAAGACATTCTATACAGGTATCGTTCATACGTTAGAGCTTGCCTTTGTAGGTACGATCGTTGGTTTCATCATTGCGATGTTACTTGTATTCTGTCGTATTTCTAAACCAGATAAAAGAGATTCTGAATTCTTTCAGGCTTTAAAGCTTACTGGTAACGCAATTGGTTCTTTCTACGTTACGATTATTCGTGGAACACCTATGATGGTACAAGGCTTAGTTATTTATTATGCTGGTTTCCGTTTCATTCGTACATTGTTCCCTAATATGTCAGTCACAGAACTCAATGGTATTTATTCTGTATTCTTCGCTTCTGCTGTAACGGTATCTTTAAATACAGCTGCTTATATCACAGAAATCTTAAGAGGTTCTGTTGAAGCAATCGATAAAGGACAAGTAGAAGCTGCACGTTCTTTGGGTTTAAGCAATTGGCAAACAATGCGTAAAGTAATTTTCCCACAAGCAATTAGAAATAGTATTCCTGCAATCTGTAATGAATTCATCATTAACATCAAGGATACTTCTGTTATGAATGTTGTTGGTATGACTGAATTGATGTTCATGACAACAACGATTGCTGGTACATATTATGTATATCTAGAAACATACATGATTACTGCTGTGATTTACTTCATCTTGACACTTTGCTTACAAGCTTTGATGAACTTCTTCGCAAAGAGAATGGATATGCCAGTACAACATGGTGTTCCTAGTAGTAATTAAGGAGAGCCTATGAACGAGATATTAAAAATTGAAAATCTAGAAAAGTCTTTTGGTTCCTTACGTGTACTAACAGATATCAATTTAACAGTTCATCAAGGTGAAGTTGTAACTGTAATTGGTGCTTCTGGGTCTGGTAAAAGTACAATGTTACGTTGTATCAACTTATTAGAAGAACCTGATTCAGGACATATTTATTTTGAAGATGCAGATCTTACAGATCTTAGCACAAATATCAATCAATTAAGAGAAGATATTGGAATGGTATTCCAGTCCTTCAACTTATTTCCAAATATGAATGTATTGGATAACTGTACATTAGCTCCAGTGATGATCAAACACATGAATAAACAAGAAGCTGAAAAGCTCGCTACAGAGCGTTTGATTCAAGTTGGTATGCAAGATTTTATTCACGCTTCCACAAAGACATTATCTGGTGGTCAAAAACAAAGAGTTGCGATTGCTAGAGCGTTATGCATGAATCCAAAGATCATGTTATTTGATGAGCCTACTTCCGCATTGGATCCAGAAATCGTTGGTGAAGTATTGGATGTTATGAAACAACTCGCGGAAGAAGGAATGACAATGGTCGTTGTTACACACGAAATGACATTCGCAAAAGAAGTTAGTAATCGTGTTGTATTTATGGATAAAGGAATTATTTTAGAAGAAGGTACACCACAAGAAATCTTTGGTGCACCAAAGAATGAAAGAACAAGAGATTTCTTAAAGAGATATTTAGACAATTAGGAGGAATTATGGCAGATTATCAGGCTTTAATTGATGAAATATGGGGATACGCTGAAACTGGCATGGAAGAATTTAAGTCTTCTGCAGCGATGTGTAAGTTTCTAGAAAATGAAGGATTTCAAGTCAACAAGAATATCGCAAATATGGAAACTGCATATGAAGCAGTTTATGGTAGTGGTCATCCAGTAATTTGTTTCCTAGCAGAATATGATGCGCTATTTGGTCTTAACCAAAAGGCAGATGTAACACATTGTGAACCAATCACAAACCCAAATGATACAGGTCATGGTTGCGGTCACCACTTACTAGGAACAGGTTCTATCCGCGCTGCGATTGAATTTAAAAAATACCTACAAGAAAACAACTTACCAGGAACAGTTAAGATGGTAGGATGTCCTGCAGAAGAAAGTGGATCAGGAAAAGCTTATTTAGCTAGAGATGGCTATTTTAGTGATTGTGATGTCGCTCTAACATGGCATCCAAGTAACTATAATCAAGTCGTTACAGGTTCTTCTCAATCTTGTATTTCTTGTTTCTTTAAGTTCCATGGCGTATCAGCACACGCTGCAGGTGCACCTCACTTAGGAAGAAGTGCATTAGATGCTTGTGAACTTATGAATGTTGGTGTGAATTATCTCAGAGAGCACATGTTACCTACAGATCGTATCCACTATGCATATACAAACGCTGGTGGAAAAGCACCTAACGTCGTACAAAGTGAAGCAGTATTAAAATACTTTGTTCGTTCCGCAACAAATCCACAATGTGAAGAACTCTATCAAAGAGTCATTGATTGTGCCAAAGGTGCAGCACTTATGACTGGTACAACAGTAGATGTTATTTTTGATGAAGGTCTCAGTAACCAAGTTCCAAACTTTGTATTAGAAGACGTATTAGCGGATTCTTTCAGAAAAGTATATAAGAATGATTATACACAAGAAGAACTTGCGTATGCCCAGGCTTTTAAAGACACATATGATATTAAAAATGTTATGAGTGATCTACCACAATTCGCAAAGGATAAACAAGCAGTCATTGATAACGTTCAAAATAGACCTATCAACGATTACTTCATTGAAACAAATCATTCTGATGTATGTGAAATGGGTTCTACTGATGTAGGTGATGTATCTTGGTGTGTTCCAACAGCTCAAGTCAATACAGCTTGTTATTCCATTGGTGCAGGTGCACATAGTTGGCAATGGGTCGCTCAAGGAAAGAGTGCAATTGCCTACAAGGGTTGTATGTTAGCTGGTGATATCTTATTCGATGCAGCTAAGACTCTATACAATGATCCATCTTTAATTGAAAAGGCAAAAGAAGAATTAAAAACAAGACTCCAAGGGGATTCTTACAAATGTTTGATTCCACCAGAAGTCTTACCACATGTTTCCAATGTAGAATAGGACAATATTTGTTCTATTCTTTTCTTATGCTGATGGCAATACCATCACCAATATTATAGAATGTTGTATCAAATCTAGAATCTGTCATAATATGTTCTCTAAACTTTTTGATTTTATGTACCATTTGAATTGTACTTCGATTATGCGACAGATTTTCATCATCAACAATTCCATGAAAATTCAAATTATCAAAAACAAATATCGTTCCAATACGACTATTCTTCATGAAATGTTCTAAATATCTTCTATATTGTGATTTTGCAGCATCAATAAATATCAAATCATATACTTTCTTTGTTTCAAATTCTGCACCATCTATGAAATGCACATGAATTCTATCTTGTAAGTTTTCTATTTCAATATTCTTTAAAGCTTGTGTATACATCTTTGGATTGATTTCTAACGTATCTATTTCATTATCCCATCTGATTTTTGCCATCTGAATGGAAGAGTAACCAACTGCAGTTCCGACTTCTAAAATATCTCTAACATTTTCATTCTTTTGAATGAGATCCAACAAAAAATCCATCCCATCATCTTTCATGATTGGAACATGTTCTTCACGTGCTTTATCATGTATTTCTACGAGTGTTTTATCCATGAAAATATTATGACAGTATTTAGGATTATATGCAAAAAGGAAGTGGTTTCTATGATAAAATAATGGGATAGTAATGGAGGTGCTTTATGCTCACAAAACAGGCTTTAACACGATATATCGCTCCTGCAATGATTCAACGTGGCAAGCATTTAAAAGATTGGGGAAACGTTGGAGATTTGATGGTCTATGAACAAGAACTAAACGGTATGACAGAGATTGAAACCTGGGTTGAAAGCTCTGAGTATTCTACAGATTATGAAGTGCGTGTATTACTTGGAAGTAGAGATAATATTATTACTTCAACTTGTACTTGTCCTTATTATGAACAGAACTTTGTTCCATGCAAGCATATCGCTGCAGTTTTATTACAATATATCGAAGAAGAATCTTTATCGATTGGCTCAGGCAACAAAAGAGCTCCAATATCTGTTCAAAGCAGTGACATCGTTAGAAATTTATTAGATACGATTTCTCAATCTAGATCCAACGATGTGATTGGCACAGTGAAACTTTTACCTACGATTCAATATGTTGGTTCTAACGCATTAGGGATTTCTTTTACTGTAGGAACAAATGATAAACATATGTATGTCATTCAAAGTATCAATTCTTTTTGTGATTTGATTGCGAACAATGAATTTAAAAAGTATGGTAAAAATTTAGAATTCACGCATTGTTTAGAAGCATTTGATGAATCTTCTCAAAAACTCGTTACTTTTTTAATGAGCTTATACAACAAAGATGATAATTACTTAGAATCAAAAAATGATCATTTTTATAATTACTATGCATATTCTTCTGATACAATGCATCGTCAATTATTTTTAAAAGGAAGATACTTAGATGAATTCTTTGATATCCTAGAAAACAATCACATTGAATTTGAACCCTTCTATTGGAGACTGGAACATGGTATGCCTGATTTAAACTCTTCGATTCAAAAAAGAAAAGGTGGATATGCATTCCAAGGTCCACTACTCTTCTACGCAATCGGGAATCGATACTTTTATATCGTAGATGATATAGCGTTCACCATTTATAAGACACCTATCACAAAGAATCTAGGAATGGTATTAAAATTACTTTATAAGGCACATGGTGAATCTGTATTTATCGCAGAAAGAGATCTTCCTAAGTTCTCCAAATATTTATATCCAATTCTTTCTACAAATATTTTATTAGAAAATTCAGACTTTGATCCATATGACTACACTATTGAAACTCCTAAGTTTGAAATCTATTTAGATAGTCCTCAAAACGATGTTATTACATGTGAAATCAAAGCAGTCTATTCTACGAACACTTATAAAATCTTAAGTCCTATTAAAGAAGGAAATAGAGATTTAGATGAAGAAAGAAGTATGGAACAAAAAGTAAAACAATACTTCACTTCCTTTGATGAATCTTCTTTTCTACTAACATTCCATGGAAGTGACGAAGCACTTTATGATTTTATTACTGTTTCCATTCCTGCCATGCAATCTCTAACAACTGTCTTTATTTCAGATCGTTTAAAACATTTGACTGTTCGTCCTATGGCGAAAGTGAATGTTGGTATTTCTGTAGATCATGATTTATTACAATTAGATCTTGTTTCTTTAGATCTATCTTTAAAAGAAGTATCTGATATTTTATCGAAGTATGATCGCAAGAAAAAATTCTATCGTTTAAAAGATGGATCATTCATCAATGTTGAAAATTCTAACTTTGATGAATTACACACATTAACAGATACTTTATCAATCAAGAAAAAAGAAATTGAATCTGGACAGATTGAAGTACCTAAATACCGTGCGTTGTATTTAGAATCATTACAAAAAGAACAAGCATATAATCTTGATTATGATAATTCATTCCGTCATATGATTCAAAAGATGGAAACAATCAATCAAGAAGAATATGAAGTACCTTCTGATTTAAACGCTACGTTAAGATCCTATCAATTAAATGGTATGAGATGGATCTGCGCTTTAAGAGATAATGGATTTGGTGGCTTACTCGCAGATGAAATGGGTCTAGGTAAAACACTACAAGTCATTGCGATGTTAGGAAACTGGAAAGATCGTAAACGTACTTTGATCGTTTGTCCAGCATCTCTTGTGTATAACTGGTCAAAAGAAATTGATAAATTCTTACCTTCTTTACCTCATCGTATGATTCAAGGAACACAAGAAGAAAGAAAACAATTAATTGAAACTTCTCAAGAAAATGAAGTATTGATTACTTCGTATCATATTCTACAACGTGATATTGAGCTCTATGAAGATATGCAATTCTCATGTGAAGTCATTGATGAAGCACAATACATCAAAAATGCTAGCACGATGAATTCACAAGCTGTTAAGGCCATTCAAGCATCATTTAAACTCGCTTTAACTGGTACACCAATTGAGAATCGTTTATCTGAATTATGGTCTATTTTTGATTATTTGATGCCTGGTTTCTTCTACAACTATCAAACATTTAAAAAGAGATTTGAAACACCGATTGTTAGAGATCAAGATGATTTGATGGAACGTGAACTCAATCAAATGATTACGCCATTTGTATTAAGAAGAATCAAAAAAGATGTATTAAAAGATCTTCCTGATAAGTTAGAAGAAATATATTACGCACCTTTAGAAGGGGAACAAAAACAACTCTATGACGCGGAAGTACAAAAGATCAAACTCATTCTCACAAAACAAACAGAACAAGAGTTCAAAGAGAATAAGATTGCGATATTAGCGGAACTAACAAGATTACGTCAACTATGTTGTTTCCCAGGACTTGTTTATAACAACTATAAACAAAATTCCACTAAGACAGATATTGGTATCGATTTGATTTGTAACGCAATTGAAGGTGGACATAAGATCTTGTTATTCTCACAATTCACTTCTATGTTATCAGAACTCGAAAAACGATTAAAAGAAAGAAAAATCAATTATTATCTTTTAGAAGGAAAAACACCTAAGAAAAAACGTGCAGAAATGGTTGAATCTTTCCAACAAGATGATGTTCCTTTATTCCTCATTTCTCTTAAAGCTGGTGGAACAGGATTAAATCTAACTGCAGCAGATATCGTTATCCACTATGATCCATGGTGGAATACAGCTGTAGAGAATCAGGCAAGTGATAGAGCACATCGTATTGGTCAAACAAATATCGTTACAGTTTATAAATTGATCATGAAAGATACAATTGAAGAAAGAATCTTAGAATTACAATCACAAAAGAGTGATTTAGCGAATCGTATTCTTTCTGGTGATGGTATTTCTTCATCCCAATTAACAAGAGAAGATCTCTTAGCACTTCTCTAGAAAAAAACTTATCCACATGGATAAGTTTTTTAGTTCTTTAATGAATTGATTGGAGAAGGAATCTTTCCTCCTCGATTGATCATGACATCTGCTTTTGTTTTCTTAACTGGCATAATAGGACCTTCTCCTAATAAGCCACCAAACACAAGTTTCTCACCTGCTTCTTTTCCAATCGCTGGAATCAATCTACAAGCAGTTGTTTTTGTGTTGATCATGCCAATCGCAGCTTCATCCGCAATAATAGCGGATATCGTTTCAGCCGTTGTATCCCCTGGGATAATGATCATATCTAATCCAACAGAACATACACATGTCATGGCTTCAAGTTTTTCTAATGTTAGAACACCTTTTTCACATGCCGCAATCATACCTGCATCTTCACTGACAGGAATAAATGCACCACTGAGTCCTCCTACAGAAGAACTTGCCATGACGCCACCTTTTTTTACAGCGTCATTCAACATCGCAAGGCATGCCGTCGTTCCTGGTCCTCCACAAGTTTCTAAACCGATTTCTTCTAAGATTTGTGCTACAGAATCTCCAATCGCTGGAGTAGGTGCTAAAGATAGATCTACGATTCCAAATGGAACGTTCAATCTTTTCGCTGCTTCTGTACCAACAAGTTGCCCCATTCTCGTGACTTTAAACGCTGTCTTTTTAATGATTTCAGCAATTTCATTCATAGAAGCATCTTTTCCTGCTTTACGGATTGCTTCACGAACAACACCAGGTCCAGAAACACCAGTATTGATAACAACATCAGGTTCACTAACACCATGAAAGCCACCTGCCATAAATGGGTTATCTTCAACTGCGTTACAGAATACAACTAATTTAGCTGCCCCATAACAATTGTTATCTTTTGTTTTTTCCGCACTATCTCTAACGACTTGTCCCATCAACTTCACTGCATCCATATTGATTCCAGCTTTTGTAGAACCAATATTGACTGAAGAACAAACAAGTTCTGTACAAGCCAATGCTTCTGGAATGGAACGAATCAAAGCTTCTTCGCCAGATGTCATTCCTTTTTGTACCAAAGCAGAATAGCCTCCAATAAAAGAAGCTCCTACAGCTTTTGCCGCTTTGTCTAATGTCTTTGCGTATTTTACCGGATCTCCACCAGATACACTAACTAACATTGAAATTGGAGTTACTGTAATTCTCTGGTTAATGATAGGAATACCATATTCTCCTTCAATTTCTTTAGCAACCTTCACAAGGTCTTTTGCCTTGGTTGTTATTTTTTGATAGATTTTTTCGCATGATTTATCAATATCTGCATCCGCACAATCTAATAAGTTGATTCCCATTGTAATAGTACGAATATCTAGATTTTCTTCTTCAATCATACGAATCGTTTCTAGGATATTATCTGAATTTGTTGTCCACATAATACACCTCAAATCGTATGCATCGCATTGAAGATATCTTCAGACATCACATGAATATCCAATCCTTCTTCATCCCCATACTTTTCAAACTCTTTCGAAATATCTTGTACTTTTAAACCATCAGGAATTTCAACGATCATCATCATTGTGAATAAATCTTGTAGAACTTTTTGTGTTACATCAACGATGTTGATTTTTTGATTTGCACACTTTGTCGCAACAAATGCGAGAATACCTGGTTTGTCTTTTCCAACTACTGAAATAACAGCTCTCATAAATTCCTCCTCTATTGAATTTTACTTCTCAAATCACTCAATGATAATCCACAATAATACAATTCCATTTCAAAGTATTGTTCTACTGTTTTCATCATTTCCACTGTACTATCTTCACAACTAGAAGATTGTTTATCTTGATCATAGTTTACAGTACAAGATCCCATTGTACTAACATTACCCTTCCAGTTATATGTATAGCTTATACTATAACGTGTATATGTAAATGTATAATTATCAAAATCTATTGTATAAGATTCATTATCATTATAACTTTGTGTATACGCTCCACTATCATCAATCTCATAACCCAAACGATTCACTAAACGCTTCTTGAAAGTAGCTTCTGTTGTATCTTCTTCCGTATCATCATATTGAGAATCAGAAGAGATAGATGAAGTATCAATATCTTCATAATATACATATTCTTTTTGTTCTTTCTTTAATTCATCAGAAATTGTAACTTCTGTAGAATCTATCTTCAAATAATTCAAAGAACTAGAAAATGTAACACCAACTGTTTGATCACTACTTGTTACAGAAGTTTCAAATGTTGTTGTTTCAGAAATGAAATGACCTTCAGAATCAAACGTATCAACAATTTCATTGTTGAGAATCTGATAATTATCATAATTCTTCAATCCATACGTATCATATCGATCACTAAATAAATCTGCTGCAGAATCATTTTTTAATTGAATCGTATAAACAATATTTCCATCTTCATCTTCTTGTGCTTTGATAGATTCAATTGAATCCTGTGAATATGCATAACAATGTAATGGTACTAACATTGTTTCTTCTAGATCAGAATAATCCATTTCTTCATAGTAATTGACATCATTATAAGTGTTATACAATTTTCCCTTATAGTAATACCCTTCTAGATTGAATGTGCCACCATTGGATTCAATATTCTGTGTTACATGTGCTTTTGTATCATCATCTGTCTTTTCTTTTTCTAATACACCATCAAATTCAAAGATATCCTTTGTATCATCACTATAACTCATTGTATAAGTGGAATTCACAGCAGCACTAAAAGAATTAGATTCCTTCACATTTTCAACTGAATTAGAAAAAGATTCATATGCCTCACCTTTATGATTCTTTAACTTCTTTGTATTCGTTTCAGAAGAAGTAGAACTTTGAGAGCTTTGATTTGTGCTTGAACAACCAGTTAGTAATAAGGTTGTTGTCATTAATGTTAATAATAATTTTTTCATTGCCTAAGTATTATATCAGTCTTCTTACACTTTTATATGAAGAATATCTGAAAATAGAAAAAAACCTACAGAATATTTTATCCGTAGGTTCTTCGTTTGTGATATTTAATTAAACAAGTTCAATGTATGCCATTGGAGCAGCATCACCCTTACGAGTGCCTGTCTTAACAACACGTGTATAACCACCGTTGCGATCAGCATACTTTGGAGCTACTTCATCAAATAACTTCTGTAGTACAGTTTGAGACTTAGCTTCATCAGCAACTACATTACGAATGTAAGCAGCAGCTTGACGACGAGCATGTAAGTCACCTCTTTTACCAAGAGTGATTAATTCATCTACTACAGAACGCATATCCTTAGCCTTAGCTTCTGTTGTTTCTACTCTACCGTAGAGAATAACGGAAGTAGCAAGGTTTCTAAGCATAGCTTTACGATGATCAGCATTTCTACCAAATTTACGATTCCACATATACGTTCCTCTCTATTAGTCGAAGGACTTAAAGCCTAAACCGAGTTCGATAAGCTTTTCCTTCACTTCTTTTAATGACTTTTTACCAAGGTTTCTGACTCTCATCATTTCATCCTCAGTCTTTTGTTGTAATTCTTCAACAGTCTGAATGCCAGCACGTTTCAAACAATTGTAAGAACGTACGGAAAGATCTAAATCTTCAATCATCATCTGCTGACCTTTATTAGGTTGCTCAGCTGTACCTTCCATGATGACATTGTCCATGTTTAGGATGTCTTCATTGATGCTAGCAACGATATCTAAATGATCAATTAAGATCTTAGCTGCTAAGGAAAGAGCTTTTTGAGGGTTAATAGAACCATCAGTCCAAATTTCCATAGTTAAGCTATCATATTTTACATCTTCACCAACACGTGTAGGTTCTACATTGTAGGATACCTTTTCAATTGGTGTATAAATTGAATCAGTATAAACTGTTCCAATTCCTTGAGATGCACCTTGATTCAATTGCTTGTTGATGTCAGCAGAAACATAACCACGGCCATTCTTAGCCTTAAGTTCCATTTCTAAAGTGACATCTTTTTCAAGGTGAGCGATTTCAAGGTCCTTATTCAAGATTTCAACCTGAGCTGGGCAAATAATATCTCCAGCTGTTAATGTACATGGTCCTTTCGCTGAAATTTGTAAATCATAAACATCATCATCTTCGATTGTCATGATCAACTTTTTCAACTGAAGGATAATCATGGAAACGTCTTCTCTGATACCAGGGATCGTTGTGAATTCATGATACACACCATCAACCTTGATTGAGAATACCGCAGCTCCCGGTAGGGAGGACAGCAGGACCCTGCGAAGCGCATTTCCGATAGTTGTTCCGAATCCTCTCTCTAATGGAGAAAGTTCAAACTTACCGTAATTCTCTGATTCAACGTATTCTTTTACTTCAAAATCAGCGCGTTCAAATTTCTGCATGCTTCAATCCTCCTATTATTATTTATTATCCACGTGGTCTCTTTGGTGGACGGCATCCGTTATGTGGGATTGGTGTAACGTCATTAATAGCTGTGATTGTTAAACCAGCTGTCTGCAGTGAACGAACTGCAGCTTCACGTCCAGCACCTGGACCCTTAACATTTACTTCAACGGATTTCATACCCTGCTGAACTGCAGCCTTACCAGCTGCTTCAGATACTAACTGTGCTACATAAGGAGTAGACTTACGTGAACCCTTATAACCTAAAGCACCAGCGGAACTCCAAGATACAGCGTTACCAGCTTCATCAGTGATTGTAACGATTGTATTGTTGAAAGTTGAGTGGATATGAGCGACGCCCTTAGCGACATTTCTTTTAGCCTTCTTCTTACGAGTAACGGCCTTTTTATTCTTATTAGCTGCCATTTCGTCCTCCTATTACTTCTTCTTATTTGCTACTGTACGACGTGGTCCTTTTCTTGTACGAGCATTTGTCTTTGTACGTTGACCACGAACTGGTAAGCTTCTTCTATGACGAAGACCTCTATAAGAGCCAATTTCCATGAGTCTCTTGATATCTAGTCTTCTTTCTAGACGAAGGTCACCTTCTGTCTTAATCGCATCAATCTGATTACGAATAGCTGTTTCTTGTTCATCTGTTAATTCAGATGCTCTAATTGTTTCATCAACACCTGCAGCTGCTAAGATCTTCTTAGCTGTTGTAGGTCCAATACCATAAATATATGTGAGGGATACTCCAATAACCTTGTTACGTGGAATATCGACACCAGCAAAACGTGGCATAGTTTATTCTCCTTTTCCCTTATTCAATTAACCCTGTCTTTGTTTATGTTTAGGGTTCTCACAGATTACCATTACAACGCCCTTGCGCTTGATAACTCTGCACTTATCACAAATCGGTTTTACAGATGGTCTTACTTTCATTTTGTTTGCCTCCTCGGACAATTGTCTATTTTATCAGAAAAAATTCATTTTGTCTTCTGATATTTTCAAAAAACCTACGTATTAGTGAAATATTTCCAGGGAAATGACACTCTCTTAAAATGCGGATGTACTTTTTACATGCGGATTTTACAAGAAACGTAGGAAATCATTTCTTATTTTGGAAATATTTATAGAAATAGAATAATCCAGGGAAAGAAGAAATCTTTCCCGGATTATGTTTTTACTTTAACTTAGATAAAGTTTCTTTAACCTTTTCAAATACAACCTTAGAATCTTGAGAAGCATCAATTGTTGTAACAACATCACGCTTTGCATAGAAATCAATTACAGGTTTTGTACTCTTTTCATATTCATCCATACGAACTTTTAATTGTTCAACTGTGTCGTCTTTTCTTTGATTCAATTCGCTTCCGCAAACATCACAAATACCTTCAACTTTGGATGGCTTATTATGAATGTGGTAGATTGCACCACACTTTGGACAGATTCTTCTGCCAGTGATACGATCAACTAATGTATCGAATCCAACTTCAAGAGCGATGACACTTTCAACTGGTTTGCCAATCTTTTCTTCAATCTTTTCGAAAGCTTCTGCTTGTACTAATGTACGAGGGAAACCATCTAATAGATATCCTTTTTGACAATCAGGTTCTTGAAGTCTCTTTTCAACCATGGCATTGATAACATCATCTGGAACTAATTTTCCAGCATCCATATAGGATTTAGCTTCCAAGCCAAGTTCTGTGTTATTTCTAACATTTTCTCTTAACATATCTCCAGTGGAAATATGTGGAATATCATATTCCTTTAGGATCAAATCGGACATTGTGCCCTTACCAGCTCCTGCAGGCCCCATAATTAAGATATTCATTTCTTTCTAATCCTCTTGTTTTTATCTAACGAAGCCATGGTATGCCTTTGTTGTAAGTTGACCTTTCAACTGAGCAATTGTTTCCATAGCTACACCTACTACGATAATAATTCCTGTACCACCTACTGAAATACTAGATGGAAGTGAAGTAAACATAGGAAGAATATAAGGTAAAATCGCAACGATAACGAGTGCGATAGCACCTAATACTGTGATTCTGTTCAATACTTTATGTAAGTATGTCTTTGTTTCATTACCTGGACGAATGCCTGGAATGTAAGCTCCACTCTTACTTAAGTTATCAGAAATTTGTTCTGGATCAACTTGAAGTTCTGTATAGAAGAATGTGAACAAAATCGTTAATACAGCATACAAAGCTAAACCTGTATAACTACTCAATGATAAATAGCTCTGCAATGTCTTATATAGATCTTGATTGAAGAAACTAATGACAATCTGTGGAGCAGTCATGATTGACTGAGCAAAGATAACTGGAATTACAGATGCAGAATTTATCTTCAATGGAAGGAATGTTACATCATTTCCACGTGTATATGTTGAACTATTTGTATACTGAATTGGAATCTTTCTAACTGCTGTCTCCATAACAATAACGAAGACAATGATGATGATATAAAGTAATACAAACAATGAGAACTGAAGAATACCATTAAACAATTCACCTTGTGTTGTACCACCAGCAAGTACATTCCATACTTGTACAAATTCAGATGGCATGTTAGAAACAATACCAGCGAAGATAATGATTGATAAACCATTACCAATACCCTTCATAGAAATACGATCACCTAACCAAATCAAGAACATTGTTCCTGCAGTCATAACTGTGGCCGTATATAAATATCCAGAAAGATTTGAATTTGTTAGTACACTATATTGCTTATCAAATCCATAGACTAAGGAATAAGCTTGTACAAATGACAATACTACACCTAAATATCTAGTGATTTTTTCCATTTTCATTCTGCCTGTTTGTCCAGACTTTGTCATTTCTGTTAAAGCAGGAATAACATCCATAGACAATAGCTGAATGATAATGCTTGCGGTGATGTATGGAGTAACACCCATCGCAAATACACTCAATTTCTCAAGTGCACCACCACCAAGCAAATTCATCATACTCAGAATAGAATTATCTGCAATTTGATCAGCAAGTGCAGAAGAATCTACACCTGGCACAGGAATTGCAGAACCTACGCGGTAGATCAACAGCATTGCAAGAGTAAAGAAAATCTTGTTACGGATTTCTTTATTCTTAAACATGCTGGAGAACGTGCGCAACATAATTAGAGTACCTCAGCTGTTCCGCCTGCTTCTTCAATTGCTTTTTTAGCGGAAGCAGAGAACTTAGCAGCTTTAACTGTTAACTTCTTCTCTAACTTACCATTGCCAAGAACCTTTAACCCATCAAGTTCTTTCTTCACTAAACCAGCAGCCTTAACTGCAGCAAAGTCAACAGTTACACCATCATCAAACTTGTTGAGATCTTCAACGTTAACGATTGCATACTCTTTACGAGTAAAGTTTGTGAAACCTCTCTTTGGCATTCTCTTGAAGAAAGGAGTTTGTCCACCTTCAAATCCAATTGCAACGCCACCGCCGCTTCTAGCATTTTGGCCCTTATGTCCCTTACCAGCTGTTTTACCATTACCGGAACCAAGACCACGACCAATTCTCTTCTTAGTTGAGCGAGCTCCTTCTGTAGCCATCATTTCATTTAGTTTCATACCAGAGTCCCTCCTTATCTAATTTCAGCGACTTTCTTATCGCGTGCTTTAGCAACTTCATCTACAGTTCTCATTGACTTGAGAGCTTCTAATGTAGCATATACTACGTTAACAGCAGTTCTAGAACCGATAACCTTTGAAAGAACATCGGATACACCTGCAAGTTCAAGAATGTTACGAACTGCACCACCAGCGATAACTCCAGTACCAGGAGCAGCTGGTGCTAAGAATACTGTACTTGATCCGTGAGTAACTTTAACGGAATGTGGTACAGTTCTTGTACCTTCAACAAGATTGCATCTGAATACATTCTTGTTTGCAGCCTCTTCAGCTTTACGAATAGCATCAGGAACTTCTGTTGCCTTACCCATTCCAAAACCGATACGGCCCTTATGATCACCTACAACTACAAGTGCTGCGAAACGCATTCTACGTCCGCCCTTAACAGTCTTAGATACACGGTTAATGGAGACTACAACACTGTCGAATTCTTTTGGTTCACGTCTCTTGAATTGAGGACGACGACCATTTTCTTTACGCTGTGGACGTCCTGCTTCTGTATTTGCAGTACGTACTTCTGCATTTTCATTTGGCATTTTTTCTGTCTCCTTTCCTTAGAACTTGAGTCCTGCTTCTCTAGCTGCATCAGCTAAAGCTTGAACTCTTCCGTGATATACATAACCGCCTCTATCAAACTTGATAGATTCGATATTGTTTTCAAGGCACTTCTTAGCGATTGCTTCGCCAACCTTCTTAGCTGCTTCAATGTTTCCGCCATTTTCTAACTTAAGTTCTAATGAACTGCAAGAAAGAAGTGTCTTTCCTGTAGTATCATCGATTACTTGTGCATAGATATTTGCGTTTGAACGGAATACATTTAGTCTTGGGCATTCAGGAGTACCATTCACAATGCGGCGTACTCTCTTATGACGACGGATACGCTCTGCGTTTTTATTTTGCATTTTAAACATGTCTTACTCTCTCCTTCCCATTACTTCTTACTAGCAGCTGTCTTACCTTCCTTACGACGGACATTTTCATCAGCATAACGGATGCCCTTTCCTCCATAAGGTTCAGGTTTCTTAACTGCTCTTACATTAGCAGCAAATTGACCTACAATCTGCTTATCAATACCACTTACGTTGATTGTTGTGTTATCTGGAACTTCAACAGTAACGCCTTCTGGTACATCTAGATTTACTTCGTGGGAGAAACCAACATTTAAGTTAAGTGTCTTACCCTTTAAAGCTGCACGGTAACCAATACCTACAACCTTTAATTGCTTTGTGAAACCAGCAGATACACCTTCAACCATTGTGTTGAGAAGTGCTCTAGTTGTTCCATGAAGCTGTTTTGTGTGCTTTTCCTCGTTAGGACGCTTGACTGTAATGACATTTTCGTCAACAGAGATCTCCATCAACGGGGAAAATGTCTTTGTAAGAGTACCCTTAGGTCCCTTTACAGTCACCTCATTCCCTTCAGCAATTGTTAATTCAACGCCTGCAGGAACGGTAATCGCTTTATTTCCGATACGTGACATTTAGTTTTCCTTTCTTTCTCTTACCAAACGTAAGCGATGACTTCACCGCCAACGTGTTGTTTACGTGCTTCTTTATCTGTCATCATTCCGTTAGATGTAGAAATGATAGCAATACCTAAACCATTTAATACCTTAGGTACATTGTCTCCCTTTGCGTAAACGCGAAGACCTGGTTTAGAAATTCTTTTGATACCTGTAATAACCTTGTTATCGTTAGCATCATACTTAAGAGTAACGACAATCTTCTTTTCGATACCCTCGCCTTCAACGGCATAATTTTCAATATAACCTTCAGCCTTTAAGATCTTAGCAATTTCTACCTTAACCTTAGAAGTTGGAGTTACATCAACTGTTGTCATGTGAGCTTGAACACCATTACGGATTCTAGTTAGCATGTCAGCAATAGGATCTGTCATATTCATAATGCGTTACCCCTTTCTTACCAGCTTGCCTTCTTAACACCAGGAATTTGACCCTTATAAGCCAATTCTCTGAAGCAGATTCTGCAAACTTTATACTTTCTTAATACAGAGTGTGGACGGCCACATCTCTCGCAACGTGTATATTCACGTGTGGAGAACTTAGCCGGTCTTGACTGCTTAACCTTTAAACTTGTCTTTGCCATTCTATGTTCTCCTTTTCTTACTTAGCAAATGGCATACCCATTTCTTTCAATAGGGCATGTGCTTCATTGTTAGACTTAGCTGTTGTAACAATAACAACATCCATACCTCTAACCTTATTTACCTTATCAAAATTGATTTCAGGGAAAATAATTTGTTCTTTTACACCTAATGTGTAGTTACCACGACCATCGAACGCTGTGTTGCTAACACCATGGAAGTCTCTAACACGTGGAAGAGAAATGTTGAATAATTTATCTAAGAATTCATACATTCTTTCACCACGAAGTGTTACCTTACAACCAATTGGCATACCTTCACGAAGTTTGAAGTTCGCAATAGATTTCTTAGCCTTAGTAACAACTGGCTTTTGACCAGCAATTTGTGTCAATTCTTCAACAGCTTCATCTAAGTTCTTAGGATTGTCAATTGCATCACCAACACCCATGTTGATAACAACCTTAACAATCTTTGGAGCTTCCATTGTGCTGGAGTAATTGAATTCCTTCATCAAAGAAGGCTTAACTGTTTCAACGTATTTTTGTTCGAGACGGTTCATTACTTCTTAGCCTCCTTGATTTCTGTACCGGACTTCTTAAGTACTCTTACTTTTTCGCCCTTATCATTTGTCTTGTAGCCAACTCTTTCAGCAGACTTAGACTTTTTGTCATAAACCATGACATTAGAAGCATCGATTGGAGCTTCTTTTTCAACAATGCCACCTTCAGGATTTTGTTGAGAAGGCTTCAAAGACTTCTTGATCATGTTGACACCTTCAACAACAACCTTGTTTGTCTTTGGGAATACTGCCTTAACTTCAGAGATAGTTCCCTTATAGTGACCTGTGATAACCTTAACTGTATCGCCTGTCTTGATCTTCATATCGGCCTCCTTATAAAACTTCTGGTGCGAGGGAAACAATCTTCATGTAACCCTTGTCACGAAGTTCTCTTGCGACCGGACCAAAGATACGTGTTCCGACCGGTGTACCATCTTCTTTAATGATAACAGCAGCGTTATCATCAAACTTGATATAAGAACCATTGTCACGGCTAATACCGTAAACAGTTCTTGCGATTACAGCTTTAACAACCTGTCCGCTCTTGACAGAACCGTTAGGAGAAGCACTCTTAACAGCACATACAACAACGTCACCGATTGTAGCTGTCTTACGCTTAGAGCCGCCTAAGCATCTGATGACTAGTAATTCTTTAGCACCAGTGTTATCAGCGACGTTCAATCTACTTTCGTTCTGAATCATTGCTTATTTCCTCCTGTGTCTTAAAGAATAACTGCCTTTTCAACAATCTTAACTAATCTAAAGTGTTTGTCCTTAGATAATGGTCTTGTTTCCATAACTTCTACAATGTCACCAACTTTAGCTTCATTATTTTCATCATGAGCCTTGAACTTTGTAGAAAACTTAACATGTCTGCCGTATTTAGGATCAGCCTTAGATGTAGTGATCTCTACGACGATTGTTTTGTCCATTTTATCGGAAACAACTGTTCCACGAAGGACCTTACGTCTATTTCTCTCTGTCATCTTAATAGCCCTCCTTATTGTGCATTTGCACGTTCAGTGATAACTGTCTTCATACGTGCAATTGTCTTTTTGATATCCTTGATACGAGCTGGATTCTCAAGAGAACCAGTAGCTTGAGCGAATCTCAAGTCATAGAGTTCTTCCTTGAGGGAAACGACTTCCTTTTCGAGCTCTTCGTTACTGAGGTCTCTGATTTCTTTAATATTCATAATTACTTCGTAACCTCCTCACTCTTCTTAACAAAGCGTGTTTTAACGCAGAGTTTGTTAGCAGCAAGTCTTAAAGCTTCTCTAGCGACAGCTTCATCAACACCTGCGATTTCGAAGAGAATTCTTCCCTTCTGTACTACAGCTACCCAATGGTCTGGAGCACCTTTACCGGAACCCATACGTACTTCGAGTGGCTTCTTAGTTTTAGCTAGTTGTGGGAATACTTTGATCCAAACTTTACCACCACGGTTCATATAACGAGTCATGGCGATACGTGCAGCTTCTAATTGTGCACTACTTACATAAGCACCTTCATCAGCTACTAGACCATAATCACCAAACGCTAATTCACGTCCAGCTTTTGCACGTCCTTCATAGCTTAATCTATGAGGTCTTCTGTATTTTGTTCTATTAGGCATTAACATTAGTCATTACCTCCTTCAGCAGTTGCATTTTCAGCAGGAGCTGCTTTTGTTTCAGCTGCAGCAGCGTTTCTAGCAGGACGTCTGTTACCACGTTGTGGACGTCTGTTATTTCCACGCTTGTTGTCTCTTCTTCCAGCTGGAGCTTCAGGTTCCTTAACCATCTGACCAGGTAATACTTCACCACGGCAGATCCAAACCTTAACACCTAACTTACCATATGTTGTTTGAGCTTCTTCAGCAGCGTAGTCAATATCACTTCTTAATGTGTGAAGAGGAACTACACCTCTAGAATATCCTTCTTGACGAGCGATTTCAGCTCCACCTAATCTTCCCTTAGCAAGAGTCTTGATACCTTTAGCACCAGATCTCATTGTTTGTTGGATTGCCTTCTTTTGAGCAATTCTGAAAGATTGACGGTTTTCTAATTGTTCGCAAATCTTACGAGCAACTAAACGAGCATCTAAATCAGGATTTGCTACCTGAACGATGTCCATCTTAACGTTTTTACCAGCTGTCATTTTAGCAAGTTTAGCTCTTAACTTAGAAGCGTTATCCTTACCATTTTCATCAGCCTTACCTGTTACTGCACCAGGTCTTGCACAGCGAATAATGACTTTAACGTCTTTCTTTCCTGTACGTTCAATTTCGATTCTGGAGATGTAAGCATCCTTAAGTTCCTTTTCGAGGAATTCACGGATCTTAGTATCTTCGTTCAGAAGATCTCCATAATCAGCCTTATCTGCATACCATCTGGATTCCCAATCACGGATGACACCGACACGCATGCCGATTGGACTAACCTTTTGTCCCATATTCTGATCTTCCTCCCTTATCTCTCATTGCTAACCACTACTGTAATGTGGCTAGTTCTCTTGAAAATGCTTGATGCGGAACCTTTAGCTCTAGGCATGAAACGCTTTAGGACAACGCCTTCGTTAGCGTAGCATTCCTTAATGTAAAGGTCTTCTTCATTTAATTGAAAATTGTTTGTTGCATTTGCTGCAGCGCTCTTTACTACCTTGTATGCTTCAGCGGCTGCCTTGTTAGGTAAGAACTTAAGAATATCTAATGCTTCATTAACGTTCTTTCCACGAACGAGGTCAAGTGCCAATCTAGCCTTACGAGGAGTAACACGAACTGTTTTTGCTGTTGCTTTTACGTCCATCTTTATTTCCTCCTATTAAGCGGCCTTATCGTCACCGTGTCCGCCAAATTTTCTTGTAGGTGCGAATTCACCTAATTTATGGCCTACCATATCTTCTGTTACATATACAGGAATGAATTCCTTACCGTTGTAAACAGCGAATGTATGCTCAACGAAGCTTGGGAAAATCGTTGAACGGCGTGACCATGTCTTGATTACTTCATGTTGATTTGCCGCATTCTGTGCATCAACCTTCTTTAATAGGTATGCATCACAGAAAGGGCCCTTCTTAATGCTTCTTGACATTACTCATTCTCTCCTTCCAATTACTTTCCGTTTCTTCTTCTTACAATATACTTATTGCTTGAAGCCTTCTTCTTACGAGTCTTAACACCCATAGCTTTCTTGCCCCAAGGTGTCATTGGAGACTTACGTCCGATAGGTTGTTTACCTTCACCACCACCATGTGGGTGATCTACAGGGTTCATAGCAGAACCTCTTACGTGTGGACGAACGCCCATATGTCTAACTCTACCAGCTTTACCCCAGTTGATTAATGAGTAATCACCGTTACCAACTACACCAACTGTTGCACGGCAGTTATCATGAACTTTTCTAACTTCACCTGAAGAAAGTCTTAATGTAACGAAACCACCTTCAGAACCTAAGATCTGAGCAGAACATCCAGCAGCTCTTGCCATTTGTCCACCCTTACCAGCGATAAGTTCTACGTTGTGAACGAATGTTCCATCTGGAATGCTCTTAAGAGGCATTGCATTACCAATCTTGATATCGCAAGCTTCACCAGAAACAACCTTGTCACCAACGTTTAAGTTTGCTGGAGCAATGATGTATCTCTTTTCACCATCTGCATAGTGAAGTAAAGCAATGTTTGCGTTTCTGTTTGGATCATATTCGATAGCAGCTACTGTTGCTGGAACATCATCCTTGTTTCTCTTGAAGTCTACAATTCTGTACTTCTGCTTAGCACCTCCACCTTGATGGCGGGAAGTGATACGGCCTGTGTTGCCGCGGCCACCCTTCTTATTTAATGGAGCAAGTAATGACTTTTCTGGAGTTGACTTTGTGATACGGTCATTGCTCAAAGTAGTCATATTTCTGCGTCCGTTAGAGGTTGGCTTGTATTTAATAATTGCCATTTTTTCTTTCCTTTCGCATTTATCCGGAGATAGCGATTTCCTCCGATATTTTGACTAAATTAAATTAGTCATTGTTCTCGCCGTATACGTTGATTGAATCACCTTCAGCGAGTTTTACATAAGCCTTCTTATAAGCTCTTGTCTTTCCTTCGTAACGTCCAACACGTCTTGTCTTTGGATGTACGTTTACTGTATTTACAGATACAGGCTTAACATGATAGATTTCATTGATTGCCTGTGCAATAGCTGTCTTGTTAGCATTCTTTGCAACTTCGAATGTTACAACGTTATTCATGCTAGAAGCAATTGCTGTTTTTTCTGTGATAATTGGTCTTACGATAATATCACGTGCGCTCATGCGAACACCTCCCCTGCCTTAGCAGCAGCAGTTTCTGTGAATACGATCTTATCAGCATTCACAATGTCATAGACATTTAAGCTAGAAACTGTAACTAATGTTGCATTAGGAATGTTTCTCATTGAAAGATAAGCATTGTCGAAATCTTCAGATGCATCAGCAACGAATAGTGTCTTTCTTTCAAATCCGAATGCAGCAAGTAATGCTACAGCCTTCTTTGTCTTGATCTCATCAAAGTTGAGATTTTCTAATACTGTTAAGTTAGATTCAGCAACCTTTTCGCTCAATGCAGAACGAAGAGCTAATCTTCTAACCTTACGGTTTGTTTTTAAGTTGTACTTTCTAGGATGTGGTCCAAATGCGATTGCGCCGCCTCTCCACTGAGTAGCTCTAGTAGAACCTTGACGAGCACGACCTGTACCCTTTTGACGGAATGGCTTCTTACCTGTTCCAGATACGAAGCTTCTTGTTAATGTGCTATGAGTACCTTGTCTTAATCCTGCTTGGTAAGCAAGAATCGCATCATAGATTGCCTGTTGGTTTGGTTCAACAGCGAAGACCGCATCAGCGAGTTCGATCTGTTTTACAGATTTTGCTTCCTGATTAAATACATCAATCTGTGCCATGCTTTATCCTCACTTTCCTTCATTAGCTGTTTCTGCAGCTAATTCTTCATTGATTGTTTCTTCAACCTTTTCAAGTTCTTCTTCAACTGAAGCACCTTCATAAGAGATAAGTTCTACAGCTGTAACTTCCTTCTTAGGTTTAACTGTTGTATGGATTGTTACAAGTCCTCTCTTAGGTCCTGGAACGTTACCCTTAACAAGGATATATCCTTCTTCTGCATCAACCTTGATTACTTCAAGATTCTGGTTTGTTGTAGTGTATCCACCATATTGACCAGGCATTGCTGTACCCTTGTTTACAACACCATTGTTACGTCCATTAGTAGCTAATGAACCTTGGTGTCTGATGTTCTTAGATCCACCATGTGATTTAGGTCCCATCTTTGCATTGTTACGAACGATTGTTCCGTTGTAACCATGTCCTTTAGAAGTACCTTGAACATCTACGATATCTCCTGCCTTGAAGATGTCTGCTTTAATTTCAGAACCAACTTCTAGGTTTAACATTTCATCATAGTTGAATTCCTTGATGAACTTCTTAGGAGCTGTGTTAGCCTTCTTAGCATGTCCAATTGCTGGCTTGTTTGAACGGTGTTCTTTCACATCTTCATAACCAACTTGAACTGCTTCGTAGCCATCAACTTCTTTTGTCTTCTTTTGAAGAACAACGTTTGGTTTAACTTCAACGACAGTAACAGGAATCAGTGTTCCTTCGATCGTGAAGACTTGAGTCATACCAAGCTTACGTCCTAAAATACCTTTCATTTAATTTCACCCGATTCCTTTCTTAAAGTTTGATTTCGATATCAACTCCAGAAGGCAGATCAAGTCTTGATAATGCATCAATTGTTTCTGCGCTAGGGCCGATGATCTCAATCAATCTTTTGTGTGTGCGGATCTCGAATTGTTCACGAGAATCCTTGTACTTGTGAACTGCACGTAAGATTGTTACAACCTCACGTTCAGTAGGCAGCGGAACAGGTCCGACGATTTTCTTTGCGCCGTGGCTTGTTGCAGTTTTAACGATCTTTTCGCTAGCTGCATCTAAGCTTCTGTTCTCGTAAGCCTTCAAACGAATTCTTACAGAGTTCTTTGCCATGAATTTTTCCTCCTTATATTCACTCCCATTTAGGGATCGCTCAGTGTGAGTTCCCCGGTTATCACGCTATCGTGACAACGCATTTCAGCGTGCCGGCAACTTCCCACTTCTACGCGAGTGCTCAAATATATTACTACTATCGTTTTTCCATTGCAAGCATTTTTTTCATTATTTTTGATATTTTTTATTCATGTCCACGTTTATCAGAGTGCCACAATACCAAAATATCGCATAAAAATCATACTTTAATATATAAAATAGTGACTTAATAGCTTGAATTTATATATCTTTTTACGATATCTGAATTTCTATATTCTTATCCACGTACTCTTGTGTGTCATAAAAATACTACTATTTTCTATTGGAAATTCTATATTTTCGCATATCTACCGCAATATCTATATATTCAATATAAAAAGAAGCTACTTTCTTAACGATTTCGCTTCTTATTCCATTAATCTAGTTCTTTTCCGTTTGATTCACAAACTTTTTTATACCAATAGAAGGAATCTTTACGAATTCTCTTCATATCTTTTAGATCAAATTCATCTCTATTGACATAAATGAATCCATATCTCTTTGTTATTCCTTGGTGTGTAGAAATTAAATCAAATGCAGACCATGGTGAATAGCCAAATAATTCAACACCATCTGTAATAGCTTCTTGGCAAGCTTTGATATGTTTTCTTAGATAGTCAATACGATAATCATCGTGAATTGTTCCATCTTCTTCTAATTTATCTGGAACACCACAACCATTCTCTGTAATGATAAGTGGCAAATGATATCTTTCATACAATTGTCTTAATGTAACTCTTAATCCAACAGGATCAATTCCCATTCCATATGATGTATATACTGCATTCTGATTTTGTACGTTCATGCATAAACCAGGATATGTCATTAGACCAGTCATGAAGTCTTTCTTTTCAACTGCTTCTGCTTTTAACTTTTCACCTTCTTCTACAGAAACATATTTAACACATCCTGCACCATAATAGTTAAACGCTATGAAATCTGGTTTACCATTCTTTAAGATTTCTAAATCTTCGTCTGTAATTTCAGGTGCTACTCCACGGTCTTCAAACCAACTTAAGATTGCTTCAGGATATGCACCTAAACAAGCTGGGTCTAAGAACAGACGATTTCTTAATGCGTCCATATCCATCGCAGCTAAATTATCTTCTGGAGAAGAAGTAGCTGGATAGATGGCTGTGATATTCGGAGCTGGTCCAATCTTTGCATCGCACATCTTATGACATTCAATCATTGCCATGGATTGTGCTACTAACATATGATGGTTTGCTTGCCAAATTGTCTTTTCATCTTTGTAGTCTCTATATCCCTGATATAGAACCATCATATTCTGTTCATTGATTGTTAAGAAATATTTAACTTTCTTACCATATTCTTCAAAACAAACTTTACAGTATCGAACAAACGCATCAATACACTTTCTATCAGCCCAGCCACCATAACGATCTTGTAAGCATTGTGGTAAGTCGAAATGATAAAGTGTTACGACAGGTTCAATGCCATACTTATGACATTCATCAATTACATCATGATAATGTTTTACCGCAACTTCATTGACTTCACCATCACCAGTAGGAATGATACGAGGCCAAGCAATTGAGAAACGAAATTCTTTAAATCCCATTTCAGCCATCAACGCAATATCTTCCTTATATCTATGGTAATGATCAATACCTACTTTAAAGTCTGTTGTTCCTTCTGGAACTTCTGCAGTATCTGATACAGATGGAGATTTTCCATCCTCATCCCAAGCACCTTCACATTGATAGGCACTACTAGAGCCACCCCACAAGAATCCTTCTGGGAATGGTTTTAATGTTTTGTAATCCATATTT
>CAVKTV010000002.1:0-50073 GCA_963659075.1 Lachnospiraceae bacterium
TACAGGGTGACATTTTCCCTTAACAATGGGGTGACAAAATCGCTTAACGGCGACAGAAATGAGTTTTTCTTTTCAAATGAAACGTTTCCACGTATAATAAAGGCACTGAAAAGCGAAGAAGAGAAGAGTAGTTCGGAAGTTGATTTTAGAGAACAAATGGTTGGTGCAAATTTGTATTGATGAAGAATGAAGATGGACTTGGAGCTGGATATTTAAATAGGATATCCCGGAAGAACTCCGTTAAAACTAGTGAGAGTCTTTATATATTTATAAAGGAAGATAAAGGTGGTAACGCGTGCAAGACGTCCTTTCATTTGGGATGTCTTTTTCTGTTTGAGGAGGTGTAAAAATGGAAAATAAGGGACCATATTATTTAACAACTGCGATTGCGTATACATCAGGAAAACCACATATTGGTAATGTATATGAAATCGTATTAGCGGATGCAATCGTTCGCTATAAAAGACAAGTGGGCTACGATGTTCGTTTCCAAACAGGAACAGATGAACATGGTCAAAAGGTAGAAGAAAAGGCAAATAAAGCTGGAATTTCTCCTAAAGCATTTGTTGATCAAGTTTCACAAGAAATCAAAGAACAGTTTGATGTTATGAATGTTTCTTATGATAAGTTCATGAGAACAACAGATCCATATCATGAAAAACAAGTACAAAAGATTTTTAAGAAACTTTATGATCAAGGTGATATTTATAAAGGTCACTATGATGGATTGTATTGTCAAGAATGTGAAGCATTCTATACACCATCTCAAATCACAGAAGAAGGAAAATGTCCTGTTTGTGGTGGTGAATTAAAAGAAATGCAGGAAGAAGCATATTTCTTTAAGATGAGTAAATATGCAGATCGTTTAATGCAGTATATTGAAGATCATCCTCATTTTATTCAACCTGAAAGTAGAAAGAATGAAATGATCAATAACTTCTTGAAACCTGGTCTTCAAGATTTATGTGTTTCTCGTACTTCATTTAAATGGGGCATTCCTGTAGACTTTGATCCAAAACATGTTGTATATGTTTGGATTGATGCCTTAACAAACTATATTACTGGTCTTGGTTATGATGTAGATGGAAATCATGATCCACTTTATAAGAAATATTGGCCAGCTGATTTACACTTGATTGGTAAAGATATTGTTCGTTTCCATACGATCTATTGGCCAATCATGTTGATGGCTTTAGATGTACCACTACCTAAACAAATCTTTGGTCACCCATGGTTATTAACAGGCGACTCTAAGATGAGTAAGTCAAAGGGTAATGTTATTTATGCAGATGATCTAGTATCTCTATTTGGTACAGACGCTGTGAGATATATCATGTTACATGAAATGCCATTCGGACAAGATGGTCATATCACATATGAGCTCATGGTTGAAAGAATCAATAGTGATCTTGCGAATAACTTAGGTAACTTAGTTAATAGAACACTATCTATGGAAAATAAATACTTCAATGGGGTAGTCGCTAATCCAAATGAAGTAGAAGATGTTGATGCAGATTTAAAACAAGTTGTCACAAATACAGTAAAACTTGTTGATGAATCTATGGATACATTACATGTTGCCGACGCAATTGATCATATCTTAGATTTATTCTCTAGATGTAATAAGTACATTGATGAAACAGAACCATGGAAACTCGCAAAGGATCCTGAAAAGATTGGTAGACTCGCAACAGTACTTTATAACTTGTTGGAATCTGTAAGAATTGGTGCGATTCTATTGAAGCCATTCTTACCAGAAACTGCTGAAAAGATTCTTGTTTCATTGAATACAACAAAAACAACTGAAGACGATCTAACATTTGGTTTACTAGAAAAAGGCATTCAAATAACAGATAAACCAGAAATCTTGTTTGCGAGACTAAAAGAAGATGAAGTAAAAGAAAAAGTTTCCGCAATTCAAGATAAGATCAAGAAAGAAGTAAAACAAGCTAAAGTGGAAAAGAAATCTGAAGTTACAATTGATGATTTCTCTAAACTTGATCTAAGAGTAGGAAAAGTATTATCTTGTGAAAAGCATCCAGATGCTGACAAGCTATTGATCTTAAAAGTTGATCTAGGAGAAGGACAACCACGTCAAATCGTTTCTGGACTAGCTGCTTCTTATACGCCAGGTCAAATGATTGGTAAGCATATTGTAGTGATTGCCAACTTAGCCCCTGCAGTGATTCGTGGTGAAGAAAGTAATGGAATGTTACTTGCTGGTAAAGAAAACGGTCAAATTGCCGTCGTTGAAGTAAATGGATTATCTGCCGGAACAAAAATTAGCTAATTGAATCGGGACTCTAATGAGTCTCTTTTTCATGTTATACTTAGTACATGGAAAAATTCACGGTAGTTGCACGTCCTGATGAATTATCAGGTGCGTTAGAAAAAAAGATTGAAACAGAATTATTAAAACATGATTTTGTTAGAGATGATGAGAATCCAGAAATCGTTATCGTTGTTGGTGGCGATGGCACTTTTATTTATGCGGTACATCAGTTCATTGATCGACTACAAGATGTTTGTTTTTATGGTTTGCATACAGGTACATTAGGTTTTTATTCCGACTATCAAGATTGTGAATTGAATGAATTTTTAAATGTTTTAATTGAAAGAACGGGACGTGAAGAACAATTATCAGTTTTACGTGGTGAAGTGAATCAAAAAAGATTTTATGCGTTAAATGAGATACGTATTGAAAATGCAGCTAGAACACAAGTGATGGATGTCTATGTAAATGATGTTTTATTAGAAACATTTAGAGGAACAGGGATGTGTGTTTGTACACAACTTGGTTCCACTGCGTATAATCGTTCTTTAGGTGGTGCAGTCATTCAAGAAGGATTGGATCTAATTGAGATGAGTGAGATATCTGGTATTCATCATAGTAAATATAGAAGTTTAGATGCACCATTTGTATTAAAGAATGATAGTGTAATTCGCTTTGAATCAGAATCATTTGATGGTGCTTTATTAGGTGTAGATAGTGATGTATATCCTCTGGAGAATGTACAATCTATTGAAATTAAGATATGTTCTGCTAGACGTATTAGAGTGTTAAGAGGAAAGAACGTTTCTTATTTTGAACGTTTAAAGACTTTGTATTAGGTGAAGTATTATGAAAAAGTGGAGAGGATTATTTGAAATCGTTAAGTTTCCAATTGAAATATTATTGATTGCGTTTTTAATTACAGGAATTGGAAATCTTCTAACAAATAATATTTTTGGAATTGTATATTTAATCAATAATGATTATATAAAGATGTTTGCGGAAATATTAATGAAAGTTGGACAATTTATTATTGTTAATTTTCCATTGTTATTCTTATTAAGAATCGTATCTAGAAAGAATGGTTCTAGTGTAACAATTATTAGTGCACTTGTTGGATATATTGCGTTTTTATGTACGACAATGATTGTCGCAAAATCAGATATGACTTCTAGTGCGTATTCATCTATATTAGGATTGAGTTTATCAAAATCAACAATTTCTACATATACAGGCACAACAAAATATCCCCTACAAACAGGATTGTTAGGAATTGGAATTATCGCACTTGGTGTATTGCTTGCGTTTCATCAATCAAAGAAGAAAAGTGAATATGGATTGTTTTCATTTATCTCAAAAGAATCTTCTTGTTTGATTAATGTATTATTCTATTCTGTAATCATGGGAATTCTATTCTCTATTGGTTGGCCATTTGTAATGGTTGCGGTAAATAAACTTGTTTCATTTATCTCTGTTGATACGACAAATCCAGTCAATCTAACGTTGTATGGTATCTTAGAAGCGTTTTGTTCTACATTAAATCTAGGTACATGGATTCGATCTCCTTTCTGGTTTAATAGTAATGGAGGAAGTTGGATTGGTATGACAGGTGCAGTAGCTACGGGAGATGTATCCGTTTGGGCGGCACAAATCGCTTCTGGAAGTGTTAGTGGGCAAGTTGGTAGATTTATTACACCATATTATATTTTGAATCTATTTGCGATTCCTGGAATGATATGGGGCATGTATTCTTTAGAAACAAATCCATTAAAGAAACCAAAGATGAGGATGATTTGTATCATCGCAACATTAACATCATTCCTTTCAGGAACATTACTGCCAATGGAACTATTGTTATTATTCTTAGCACCATTGTTATATGTAGCACATCTTGCGTGTACTGGATTGTTGTATGGTGTTCTACAAGGTTTACATTTATACCTAGGTTTTAATTCTTCGGAAGTATCTACGATGACTGCTTTACCAGGTACATTGCCAGAACTCATTACATATATTTCTAATAAACAGTTTCAAACAACGATTCTATTCTTAATGATCATTGGTGCTGTTATGATGTTGTTATATTTCTTTATGACAAGATTCTATTTTGAAAGTATCGCAATTGATTTGTTTAGAACAGGTGATAAAGAACGTTTGATTAAAGGCGTATTGAAAGCTATGGGCAATTTGGAAAATATCAAAGCGATGGAATCTGATTGTTTTTGTTTATCAGTCGCAATCTATGATTCTGATAAATTTGATATTTCTAGATTAAAGAAATTAGGCGCAAGTAAAGTTGTAGAAACGAATACTGGTTATGATATTTATTTGGGCTCGACGAGTACAATCGTAAGAAAAGGAATTGAAAAAGAGAAGCGGAATGACTAGCGTATGCTAGTTTTTCTTTTCTGAGAAATGAAAGTGATATAATAATGCCATTATGACAAAAGAAAAAACATATTCACCAATGATGCAACAATATCTCAAAGTGAAAGAGAACTATCCAGATACTTTAGTGTTCTATCGTATAGGAGATTTCTATGAGATGTTTTTTGATGACGCAAAGATTGCATCAAAAGAATTAGATTTAGTTTTAACAGGGAAAAATGCTGGTGTAGAAGAAAGAATACCAATGTGTGGTGTTCCTCATCATGCGGTTTCTTCGTATATTCAAAGACTTGTTATTAGAGGGTATAAGATCGCAATTGTTGAACAAGTACAAGATCCTAAGGAAGCAAAGGGAATCGTACAAAGAGATGTCATTCGTGTAATCACACCTGGTACAGTGATGGATGAAATCACAGATGAAAAGTCATCTGTTTATTTAGCGGCAATTACAGATTATGCGTATGGATATTCGATTGCGTTTGTGGAAGTATCTACAGGTGAGAATTATGTTGAAAATTGTGAACATAAGGATTCTGTTTTACTACAATTGATATTAAAGAATAACGCAAGAGAAATTGTTGTTCATAAAGGTTTTAGAGAAAAAATCATCAAACAATTAAGAAATATGCAAGTAACGATTTCTTATTGTGAAGAAGATTCTATTGGAGAACAATATGCACCATTATGTGAAACTATCACAAAAGACTATGATAGAAAATCATATGGTTTGATGTTGCATTATCTAGAAGAAACACAAAAACATATCTTATCTCACTTACAACCATGTACTGTTGAAACAGAAAGTGCATCTTTGTATATGGATTATTCCACAAGAATGAATCTAGAACTCACAAAACCATTACATGAAAATGGAAAGGCAATTACACTATGGTCATTTTTAGATGTGTGTAGAAGTGCTATGGGTTCTAGACAATTAAGAAAGTGGATTGAGAAACCACTCATTGATCAAGATGCGATTGAAAGAAGATACGCAAAAACAGAGTGGTTGATGAAGAACTTTATGCCTAGAGCGTCTATTCGTGATTCTTTATATAACATTTATGATCTTCAAAGATTAATCGCAAGATGTGCTTTGAATACAGCCAACGCAGTAGATACGTTAAGATTATCTAAGACATTAGGAGAGGTTCCTAATATATTAGAGAAAATCAATTGTGAAGAATTCAAAGAATATCAAAATGTAGATCCACTCACAAAATTATATGATCAATTAAAAGATGCATTCGTAGAGAATCCACCAGTAACACTTAATGACGGTGGAATCTTTGTGGATGGTTATAATACAGAATTAGATGAAGCCCGTTCGATTCAAAGAGGTGGAAAAGATTTCATTTCTACTTTAGAAGCACAAGAGAAAGAAAGAACTGGCATTAAAACATTAAAGGTTGGATACAATAAAGTGATTGGATATTTTATTGAAATATCCAAAGCAGCCGCAAAAGAAGTAAAACCAGAATGGGGATATATTCGTAAACAAACATTAACAAATAATGAAAGATTTATTTCTCCAGAACTCAAAGAAAAAGAAGATATGATTCTTCACGCGGAAGAAAATGCAATCCGCATTGAAAAAGAATTATTTAATCAATTGTTAGAAGAAATCAAAAAGTATTTACCACAATTACAAAAACTCGCAAAGGCATTGGCGGAAATTGATTGTTATTGTGCATTAGCAGAAGTATCTAGTAAATATCATTATGTAAAACCTACATTTACAGAAGATGCATTAGAAATCCAAGGTGGAAAACATCCAATCTTAGATGAAATGATGAAGAATCCTAGATATGTCGCAAATGATGTAAAGATGAATAAAGATAATAGTATTTTATTGATTACTGGTCCTAACATGGGTGGTAAATCTACATACATGCGTCAAACAGCTTTGATTATTGTGATGGCACAAATTGGTTGTTTTGTTCCATGCAAGGCATGTTTAATGCCGGTGTTTGATAAGATTTTTACACGTATTGGTGCGAGTGATGATATTTTGAGTGGACAATCTACTTTCATGGTTGAAATGACAGAGGCAAATCGTGCGTTACAAGAGGCAACAGATAAGTCTTTGATCTTATTTGATGAAATTGGTAGAGGTACATCTACATATGATGGCATGGCTTTAGCACAAAGTATGATTGAATATATCGCAACATGCCTGCATGCGAAAACAATGTTTTCCACACACTATCATGAATTGACGATGTTAACAGATAATGTTCCATGTGTTAGAAATGTGCATGTTGTTGTGAAAGAAGACAATGATGAAGTGACTTTCTTATATAAGATAAAAGAAGGACCTGCAGGACAATCTTATGGTATTAACGTCGCAAGACTTGCGGGTTTACCAGAAAGTGTTTTATCTCGCGCGAAAGAATTACAAAAAGAACTTGAAAGTAAAAAACGTATTGTCCAACAAAATTTCCAACTTGTAGAAATGACAAAAGAAGATAAACAAGCAGATGCAATTCATGAGATGTTACAAGCAATTGATATTGATGATATGTCACCAAGAGATGCATGGGTGATGTTGAATGATTTGTGTGAAGAGGAAAAGAAGAATGGAAAATAATAAATTAATTATTCGTGGTGCACGTGAAAACAATTTAAAAAATATTTCCTTGGAAATACCAAAGAATTCTTTAGTTGTTATGACAGGTTTATCTGGTAGCGGAAAAACTTCTCTTGCGTTTGATACGATCTATGCGGAAGGTCAAAGAAGATATGTGGAATCTTTATCTGCTTATGCTAGACAGTTTTTAGGTGGCGTAGAAAAACCTGATGTGGAATCTATTGAAGGACTTTCTCCCGCAATCTCCATTGATCAAAAAACGACTTCTAATAATCCACGTTCAACTGTTGGTACTGTTACAGAAATCTATGATTATTTGAGATTGTTGTACGCAAGATGTGGAACACCATATTGTCCAAATCACAATATTCCTATTACTGGTCAAACGATTACAGAAATGGTTGATACAGTTATGTCTTTTGAAGATCGTTCTCGTTTAACGATATTAGCTCCTATTGCACGAAATAAAAAAGGAACATTTAAAGATTCTTTTACGAAGTTATTAAAAGAAGGTTATATTCGTGTTCGTGTAGATGGTGAAATTAAATTATTAGAAGATGACATTGAACTAGAAAAGAATCAAAGACATGATTTAGATGTAGTTATTGATAGAATTATTAAAAATGAAGATTCTAGAAGTAGAATCCATGATTCTATTGAAACAGCTTTGAAGCTAGGTGAAGGAAAAGCTTTGGTTTTGAATGGGGAAGAAGAGAAACTATTCTCAGAAAACTATAGTTGTCCTATTTGTGGATTCTCTGTAGGAAATCTAGAACCAAGACTATTTTCATTCAATGCACCATTAGGAGCGTGTGATGTATGTCATGGATTAGGAATCACAGAAGAAGTTGATATATCAAATTTGATACCAGATGATTCATTATCTATTCGACAAGGTGGTATTCGTTATTATAAGAATATTGTGGATACAGACAATATTGAGTGGCAAACATTTACGGTTTTATGTAGAGCTTATAAAATTGATTTAGATAAACCTATTTCAACATTCACGAAAAAACAATTAGAAATCATATTACATGGATCTGATAAACCTATTAAATATACAATTATTTCATCTGGTGGTAATCGCTATGATAAGAATGATTATATTGAAGGTGTAAAAGATATGATTGAAAGAAGATATGTGGAAACAACATCTTCTTGGCATAAAGAATGGTATCACTCTTATATGATTGAAAGTCCTTGTCCTAAGTGCTCTGGTAAAAGATTAAATGAACAAGCTTTATCTGTAAGAGTTGGTGATAAAAATATTGCGCAATTTACAGAAATGTCTGTTTTAGAAGCAAATGAATGGATGACAAACTTAAAACTAGACACTGAAAAAACAAAGATTGCGGAAATGGTGTTAAAAGAAATTGGTTCTAGATTAAAGTTTTTAAGTGATGTCGGATTGAATTATCTAACATTAGATCGTTTAGCTGGAACGTTATCTGGCGGAGAGTCGCAACGTATTCGTTTGGCAACACAGATAGGTTCTCAATTATCAGGAGTCTTATATGTTATGGATGAACCAAGTATTGGGTTACATCAAAGAGATAATTCAAAACTTATTCAAACAATGAAAAAGATGAGAGATCTAGGCAACTCACTCATTGTTGTAGAACATGACGAAGAAACAATGACAGAAGCAGACTGGATCGTTGATATTGGACCTGGTGCAGGGGTACATGGTGGAGAAGTTATGGCATCTGGTACACCGCAACAAGTAATGCAGGTAGAACAATCGATTACCGGTCAATATTTATCAGGCAAGAAATTAATTCCTGTTCCAGAAAAAAGAAGAAAAGGAAATGGATGTTCCATTGAATTAAAAGGTGTTGAAGAACATAATCTTAAGAAAATCAATGTAAAGATTCCATTGGGTAAATTTGTTGTTGTGACAGGTGTCAGTGGTTCTGGTAAATCTACATTGGTAAATGATGTATTTATGAAAGCTGTTCTTTTAAATCTTGGAAGACAAAAAATAAAACCAGGTAAATATAAAACAATCAAAGGATTAGAGAATATTGATAAATTAGTTCAAATCGATCAACAACCAATTGGTAGAACACCAAGAAGTAATCCAGCTACATATACAGGTGTATTTGATGATATTCGTGATGTATTCGCTAAGACACCAGAAGCTAGAATGAGAGGCTATGATAAAGGTAGGTTCTCATTCAATACAAAAGGTGGTAGATGTGAAGCTTGCCAAGGTGATGGCGTAAAAGTGATTCGTATGAATTTCTTGCCTGATGTGTATGTGCCTTGTGAAGTGTGTCATGGACAAAGATATAATGAAGAAACATTACAGTGTACATACAAAGGAAAGAATATCTTTGATGTATTAGAAATGTCTGTGGAAGAAGCTTTGTTATTCTTTGCCAATCACCCAAAGATCAAAAAGAAACTTCAAACATTATATGATGTAGGATTAGGCTACATGAAATTAGGTCAATCTTCTACAACACTATCGGGTGGTGAGGCACAACGTGTCAAGCTCGCCAGTGAACTACAAAAACCCGCAACAGGTAAAACAGTCTATATTTTAGATGAACCAACAACAGGATTGCATACAGATGATGTAAAACGATTGATTTCAGTCTTACAAAGAATCGTAGATAATGGAGATTCTGTTGTGGTAATTGAACATAATCTAGATGTTATTAAATGTGCAGATTGGATCATTGATCTAGGACCGGAAGGTGGAGATGGTGGAGGAAGCGTTGTCGCAACAGGTACACCAGAACAAGTCTCTAAAGTTGAAGGATCTTGGACAGGCCAATATCTGAAAAAAGCGCTCGAATGGACGAAAGAACATCAAGTAGGGAAAGTATGATTTTTCTCTACTTTTTGTATATGATATAATGTACGCAATCGGAGGTTTGTGATATGGCCGAAAATGTATACGAAAAAAAAGTAACAATTCGTGAATTGGTTGATTTTTTTAAGTTTGAAAGATTGACAGGTGATGAAAAATCCTTAGATCGTTGGACGGTCGTACCAGACGTTAATCGTCCGGGATTTGAACTATGTGGATTCTATAAAATGGCAGAACCACGCAGAATTGTGATTCTTGGTAATAAAGAATCTGAATTTATTCATACAATGTCAGAAGCTGATCAAAGAACACGTTTTCCTTTGATTACAGATGGTTTAACACCTGCATTGATTATTTCAAAAAATAATGAACTTCCTCCAATTTTAAAAGAAATTGCGGAGGAAACAAATTTCCCTGTTTTGAGAACAAATATGGAAACATATCGTTTGATGGCAGATATTATTACTTACTTAGATGAAAAACTCGCACCAGAAGATACAATGAGTGGAACATTAATGAGTATTCGAGGCGTTGGTGTTTTATTGACTGGTGAATCTGGAATGGGTAAAAGTGAAACTGCATTAGAATTGATTCGCCAAGGAAATGTATTGATTTCAGATGATAGAGTTGATGTGATGCATATTCATAATCATATTCTAGGACATGCCCCAGAAATCATTAAAGGACTTCTAGAAATCAGAGGCATTGGTATCATTGATGTTGAAAAGATGTTTGGTGCGATGTCAATTACTGATTCTGAAAATGTTGATTTAGTTATTAAACTTGTCCCATTTGAAGCAGAAGCGGATTATAACAGACTAGGTGATGAAACAATGCGTTATACAAGAATCTTGAATGTGCTTGTTCCAACAATCATCTTACCTGTATCTGCTGGTAGAAATACTGCTGCTTTAATTGAATCAGCAGTATCAAATTTCAGATTGAGTGAAGCTGGTTTCAATAGTGCAGATGAAGTAAGAGAAAGATTTAATGATTTTATGAACAAAGCTAACGAAAGGAATGGTAAAGCATGATTTGGTTCCCTGATTTAGCCACGATTGTAGCAGTAGGGGGAATTACAATTAAGTGGTACGCTGTAACTTTAGTTTTGGGATGTATCGTAGGTTACTTGTATTTATCACAAGTCATGAAACTACATGGTTATAAACAAGCAGTTTCAGATGATCTTCTAGTACTTATATTAGTGAGTGCAATCATAGGGGGGAGATTTTTTTGGGTCTTAGAGAATTTTAAGAACTATTCTATGTATGCATGGTATGTATTCGCGATTGGTGATGGAGGATTAGATATTCTAGGTTCCTTACTATGCATTAGTTGTGTTGTATTGAAATATGGGAAGAAACATCATCTATCTTTTCGAAGAACGATGGATGTTATTTCTACCGCAATGTTGATAACATTAATCATAGCGCGTATTGGTAGAGCGTTGGAATTATCTACGGTATGGTATTGTGTTGCGATAAATATCTTTGAATTTTTGATTATCTACTATGTCATGAGAACATATTCTCCAAATCGAAAAAGAGGAGATGCATTTTGTGCCATGTTGATGTTAACGGGCTTTGATCGATTAGCTACGATGGTATTCCGTTGGGATCCTCTTTCTGTCAACAACATTTTTGTTTGTGTGGTTGCGGAAGTGGTTGGTGTAATGATTTGGGCTTATTCTAGATTCTTTGATAAGAGAAAACCTGTTATTTTATTTGACTTTGATGGAACTATCATGGATAGCGAACAAATGATTGTTGGATGTTTTGCGTATTTGTTTCAAAAATATGGTGATATCAATGATTTCACAAAAGAAATTCAACAAGAAGTATTTGGACCACCATTAAGAGAAGAATTAAAGAAGTTATTCCCTGATCAAGATACAGACTTATTGATGAAGGATTACTCAGAGTTTCAAAAGTCTTTACCAGGAAGACATTTGGTTTCAACATTGCCTCATGTTGTAGATGTTTTAAAAGAATTAAAAAAACAAGGTTATGTAACCGCAATTGTTACTTCTAGATTATCTGAAAGTTGTGAAACTTGGGTGGAAGATCTTGAAATTGAAGAATACTTTGATTTAATTGTTGGAACAGAAAGATATCGTCACGCAAAACCAAATCCAGATGGAATTATTGAAACATGTGAAATGTTAAATACAGGACATGATAGTGTTGTGTATGTTGGAGATAACGTTTCTGATGTGCAGTCTGGTAAAAATGCGGGTGTATATACAATTGCGTTTATTACAAATCATGAAAAAGAAGAGAAAATCAAAGCTGAAAAACCAAACGCAACAATTTATGATTTCTCAGATTTATTATCTATATTGAATGAAAAACATGATTGGAGCAATGATTTAATTTAGTCTTAGCTATGTGCTAAGGCTTTTTTTAAGATGAAAGATAGTGATAAATGTTTTAAAATAGATAAAAGAAAACTTGGAGGCGCATCTTATGGAAAAAAATAAAAGAGTTGTACTTGTATCAGGAATGAGTGGCGCTGGCAAGAGTGTTGCGACAAGATGCTTAGAAGATATGGGATATCATGTCATTGATAATTTTCCGGTACAATTAGTATCTTTGTTGGTAGATATGATAGAAACAAGTATTGATCCAAGATACAGTTATATTGCCTTATCTACTTCTGCGCAAGATTTTGCGGATTTCTTAAGATTGTTGAAGGGACAAAACTTTGAAGTACAAGTTTTATTTTTAGACGCAAATGATTCTGTTTTATTACATCGTTATAAGAGTACGAGAAGAACACATCCATTATTATTAAGTAATACATGTAATACATTGGATGAAGCAATTGCGGTAGAAAGACAGATGTTCTCAAAGAATATGAATCATTCATTTGTGATGATTGATACATCATTCTTATCTGATAAAGAATTTAAGAAACGAATTGAATCTTATTTTTCTAAAGAACAAGTTCCAGCGTTCTCTATATCATTTGAATCATTTGGTTATAAATATGGTGTGCCAATGGATGCGGATCTAATGATTGATGTGCGTTTCTTACCAAATCCATTTTGGGAAATACGTTTAAGACCATATAACGGAAATGATAAATGTGTATATGACTATGTCATGGAAAAAGAACAAACAAAAGAGTTCTTAGATAAATTAACTACTTTCATGGATTATGCGTTAGAACAATACGCAAATGAAGGGAAGAATCATTTCACAGTAGCGATCGGTTGTACAGGGGGACAGCACCGTTCAGTAGCGATAACAAATTGGTTGTTTGACCACTATAGTAAAAAATATAGATGTTATAAACAACACCGTGAAGAAAAGGAATGGATGCGTGATGAAGAATAAGAAGGTCGTAGTAATTGGTGGAGGTCATGGTCAATCTACCATTTGTAGAGGTATTAAAAATATTGATGGATTAGATATCAGTGCCATTGTTACGGTAGCTGATGATGGTGGTTCGACAGGTAGATTGCGTAAGAAATTTCATATTCCTGCGATGGGCGATATTCGTAATGTCATGATATCTTTGAGTGCCAATGATGATTTGATGACAGATTTAATGGATTATCGTTTTGATGATCCAGATGGAACGGAAGAAGATATCGCAGGCCACAATTTAGGGAATTTAATATTAACAGCATTAACGCAAAGCTGTGGCTCATTTTTAGAAGCAGTACAAAAAGTACAGAGTATTTTAAATGTAAAAGGAAAAATCATTCCTGCAACAACACAGGTGATTACATTGTACGCACAAATGGAAGATGGTGTCATTGTACGTGGTGAAGCAAATATTCCAGATGTAAATAATAGAATACGCAAGGTGTTCTATGAAACTTATGTTCGAGCAGAACAAGAAGCAATTCAAGCGATTGAAGAAGCAGATTTGATTATTTATGGAATTGGTTCAGTCTATACAAGTATTCTTCCAAATGTTATTATTCCTGATATTTGTTCTGCATTAAAGCGAGCAAAAGGAAAGAAAGTATATTTCTGTAATGTGATGAGTCAACCTGGAGAAACGGATGACTATAGTGTAGAAGATCATGTGGATGCCTTATTAAGACATGGTGCTCCAGTGGATGAAGTTGTTGTAGCCAATGATCCAATTCCTGATGAAAGCATCAAGGCGTACGCTGCGCAAGGTAGTACAGTTGTTAAGATAAAGAGTGATGAACATCCATATAAAATATTAGAAGAATCATTATTATATTTTGATGGTCATTTGATTCGCCATGATCCTTCTAAAATAGAAAAAGTTGTAGAAAAATTATTGGGAGAAGAGTAGTGTCATTTTCATCTAACGTTAAACAAGAAGTTTCACAAAAAATCATGGAAGGTAACGATGCGCGTGCAGAGTTATCTGCTTTAGTGCAGATGACATCTTCTTTATCATTTTCAAATCGTGGTATGACAATTTTAGTGTCTGTTGAAAATGCGGCAGTCGCTAGAACAATCTATCGTATGATCAAAGAAAGATATAATAGTGAAATAGAATTGTTCGTTAAGAAAAAAATGAATTTAAAGAAAAACCGTATTTATGGTTTACGTGTTTTATCTGGTGCACCTGTAATATTAACAGAACTTGGAATCTATAGTGCACGTGGTTTGTTACAAAAACCATTACAGAAAATCGTAGCTTCTGATAATAACGCAAGAGCGTATTTAGCTGGAGCGTTTCTAGCAGGAGGTTCTATTAATCCTCCTGAAAAGTCGGATTATCATTTAGAAATCACAGCCGCAAATGAAGAACATGCATATTTTATAAGAGATTTAATGAATCGTTTCTATTTGAATGCGAAAGTCATCGAAAGAAGAAATAAGTTTATTGTTTATATGAAAGCGGCAGAAAAGATTGCGGATTTTTTAAGAATCATTGAAGCAGATCAAGCATTATTTGATTATGAGAATATCCGTATTGAAAGAGATTTAGCTAACAATATTCAACGCTTAAATAATATTGATGTCGCAAATGAAATGAAGGCTCAATCAGCAGCACTCAAACAATTAGAAGATATCAAAAAGATAGAAGATCGTGGAAGATATGATGCATTAGACCAGAAACTAAAAGATGTCATTGAAATTCGTAAAGAGTATCCAGAAGCTTCGTTGAATGAATTGTGTGCATTGTTGGAAGAAAAAACAAAGAAAAAAGTATCGAAATCTGGAATGCGCCATCGTTTTGTAAAGATTCATGATATCGCAACAGATGGAGAAGAATAAAATGATAGTGATTATCATTGTAATTGTATTGATGTTTCTGATGGGGTATCTGAGAACAAGAAGATTGATGGATGATGTAAATCAAATTGGAAAGGAAAACAAAGAAGATGATCAAAAGAGCAGAAGTTGAAAATATAGAAGAAATCAAAGAACTTTGGAAAATTTGTTTTCCAGATGTTGATGAAAGATATAGAGATTTCTTTTTTAAATATATCTTAAAACCAGAAGATTGTTTTATTAAAGTTTTAGAAGGAAAGATCGTTGCGACATTAGTTCGAAATGTACATGAAATGATGTTTAATTCTAGAGTTTTACAAGCAAGTATGATCATGGGGGTTTGTGTACATCCAGATTATAGACATAGAGGATATATGCATGAGCTTATGGATATTACAGTTGATGCTTGTGAACATAGCGAACTTTTAACTTTGATTCAAACAGAAAAACCAGAGGGTTATGAACCATTTGGTTTCAAAACGATTTATCATCGAACACAATTTCAAATTGAAAGAAAAGACGTCAAAAGAATTACAAATTTTGGCTGTGCATATGATCCTTCACCAATTGATTTATTAAAAGTATACTCTGCGTTTATTAAACGTTTTAATGGTTTCTATACAAGAGACTTAGATTATTTTGTGAATTATAAAAAAGAAGTGAAAGCAGTCGGTGGAAAAATCGTTGCGTATTACAATGGCAAAGATCAGATACAAGGATATGCAGCAATGATTCCTGAAGGGAATCAATTAAAAGTACAAGAATTGATTTATTTGGATTCTATGTCTTTGATGAAATTGTGTAATGCGGCATTACAAGAAAAGAAGATCGTAAATCTATATGTATCTGAAGCAGAAGATTTATCTAAAGTATTCCCTGATGCGAAGAAGAGAGTTTATGATTCAACAATGGTACGATTGAACGATTCAAAATTATTTTCTAAAGTTTTTAGAACACAAGTGAATACAGTTCAAGAGGCATTTCATCTATCTAGAAAACCACTGAATTTAAATGAATTCTTTTAGAAATGAATGATTATTTCATACTTGGGAAGAAATAGCATGAAAAAAGATGTAAATTAAATAATTCACAATTGACGTTAGGCACGGATAATTCTATAATTTAATAGCAACAAAAGGAGGTCTTTTAAGACAATTATGACAGATGTAAGAGTTGCTATTAATGGTTTTGGCCGTATTGGCCGTCTTGCTTTCAGACAAATGTTTGATGCTGAAGGATATGAAGTAGTTGCTATCAACGACTTAACAACACCTCATATGCTAGCTCATCTTCTAAAGTACGATTCATCTCAGGGTCGTTACGTTGAAATTGGTCACGAAGATGACGTTACAGCTGATGACGAAGCTGGAACAATCACAGTTAAAGGAAAGACAATTAAGATTTATAAGGAACCAGATGCTAATAACTGCCCATGGGGTGATTTAGATGTTGATGTAGTTCTTGAATGTTCAGGTTTCTACACATCTAAGGCTAAGGCACAAGCTCATATCAATGCTGGTGCTAAGAAGGTAGTTATTTCTGCTCCTGCAGGAAATGATCTTCCAACAATCGTTTACAACGTTAACCATGAAACATTAACAGCTGATGACAAGATCATCTCTGCTGCTTCATGTACAACAAACTGCTTAGCTCCTATGGCTAAGGCTCTAAACGATTTAGCTCCAATTGAATCTGGTATCATGTGCACAATCCATGCATACACAGGTGACCAAATGATTCTTGATGGTCCTCAGAGAAAGGGTGACCTAAGAAGATCTAGAGCTGGTGCAGTTAACATCGTTCCTAACTCAACAGGTGCTGCTAAGGCTATCGGTCTTGTAATTCCTGAATTAAATGGTAAGTTAATCGGTGCTGCTCAACGTGTACCTACTCCTACAGGATCTACAACATTATTATTCGCAGTTGTAGACAAGGCTGTAACAGTTGAAGAAGTTAACGCTGCTATGAAGGCTGCTGCTACTGAATCATTCGGTTACAACACAGACCAAATCGTATCTAGCGATATCGTTGGTATGAGATATGGTTCATTATTCGATGCTACACAGACAATGGTTTCTCCATTAGCTGATGGCAAGACACAAGTTGAAGTAGTTTCTTGGTATGACAATGAGAACTCTTATACTTCTCAAATGGTTCGTACAATCAAGTACTTCGCAAACGTTAAGTAATTGCTTATTTGACTCTTAAAGGATGTTAGTTTCTAACATCCTTTTTTGTGGTTTGTAAAACAAAAAAAGAGTCGCTACAAAAGTGACTCTCAACATATTAATTATACAAAAAATAAAATTAAAAAAATAGACTATTCTTACAGAAAAAATAAGCTATATTATAAGTACAAAGAAGAGATAACCAATCTTCTAATGGAGGTCATAAATATGGAAGGACCAGGAATTTATTAAGAGCGACTGAAAAGTCGCACATAAAAAGTGAATAATCTGAAGCTGAGCACAAAAGAACAACTAATAGATTCAATATTCGAAAAAACTTATCATAAAATATTGTTAAACAATAAAAAAGATAAGAATACATGCCGAGATTATAAGCGAAGAAAGTAGTATTTGAATAATATCCAGATTGAGATGACAAATATTACATTCAATGAACTGATAAAAGAAGACAAGGAAAGAAGAAAAGAAATCTATCAGAATCATAAGTGCACAATGGTTCGCAAAATTAGTTAAGTATAAGTAAGCGGAAAGCTACAGATTAGATAGGGAATCCTAAAATAGGATTCCTTTTTGGTTGTTGAAAATGCATAAGTAAGCCATTAAAATAGAAGTGGTGGAGGTAAATATGAATAAATTACCTGAAAAATTATCAATGTTACGAAAATACAATAATCTATCTCAAGGTGATCTTGCGAGCCGATTAAGTGTTCCAGTAACAGAATATATGCAATGGGAGAATGGAAATAATATCTGTTCTATTCAATATTTAAAAAAGATGTCTGATATATTTGGGATTTCTTTAGATGATTTGTTAGACAACACAAAAACAATCGTGATTCCAGAACCTAAATTAGATCAAAGTGTAAATATTCCTTTTCATGGTGGACAAGACATTAACGCAACACAGGTTTATGGTCAAGATTTAGGCCAAACAATGCAAGCGACACAACAATTCTCTACATTTGATAATGACGAGGATGAAGATACTGGTCATACTAGAGTTATGGATACTTCTTCTATTTCAGATGTTAATGAACCTCAACAATCAAAGTATGATGAGGATGAAGATGAAGAATATGAAGAACCAAAACCAGTAAAGAAGAAGAAAAAACCACAGCACAATGATAAGAAAAAGAAACAAACAATGATTATTATTAGTGCTGTTGCGGCATTGATATGTGTTATCGCAATTGTAATTTTCTTGCTTACAAATGCAGGATTAAATTTGAAAGTTGGAAGTGAAAATCGTATTGCGGTAGGAGATACGTATTCTTTATATGTAGATAACCAAGGATCTATTAAGAAGTATGGTACTTTTAATCCTTCTACTGCCTTTACAAACGCTGTCCAAGTTTCTGCCTTTGATGATCACGCTGTTGCTTTATTAAGTAATGGAACAGTTGTAAGTTCTGATGGCAATTCAGAAGTAAGCAGTTGGAAAAACATTCAACATATCGCTGCTGGTAAAGATCATACAGTTGGTGTGACAGAAGAAGGAAAAGTGGAATGTGCTGGTAATGAAGATGCATGTAAAGTATCTTCATGGAGTAATATTTCTTCTGTTTATGCAGGGAATGGATTTACGATTGGTCTAACAAATGATGGTGCTGTAAAAGTTTCTGGTAATAATACAGATGCGGTTGCGAATCTTTCTAATGTAAGACATATCAGTACATCTGATAATAGTATCGTAGTAACAAAGAAAGATGGAACTGTAACGGTATATCCAATTGGTTCTTCTACTACAATGGATACTAGCACTTGGACAGATATTCAATCTACAGCTGTTGGTGACAATTTAGTTGTAGGTTTAAAGAAAGATGGAACAGTCAATATATCTTATTCTGATGAAGAAGTTGTTAATAAAGTGACTGCTTGGAAGAATATTAAATATATTGCCGCAAATGGCACAACAGTAGTTGGTATTGATTCCTATGGAAAGATGCATGGTGCTGGTGATAATACATACAACCAATATGTAGATACAACAAGTGATGATTCAGATTCTGATACAGATCAATTAGATGAAGTAAAGAACATTCAAGTAAACGCAACAACAGCCAATGTTGTTATTAAATGGGATACAGTAGAAAATGCATCTTACTATGAAGTTACTGTAAATACTTCACCAGAAACTTCCACAAAAACATCTTCTAATTCCATTAGTATTCCTTCATCTTCTTTGACAGATGGAGAATCCTATACAGTCACTGTTACTGCGAAGTCTGATGATGAAAATGTTAAGGAGTCCTCAGCGACATATACATTTACATATACAGCTAAGACAGTTCAATTAAGTACACCAAGTGGAATTACTGCCACAACAACAAATGATGGATGGATGATTCAATGGACTGCAGTAGAACACGCAACATCCTATAAACTGTCTATTGATGGTGGTGCTGAATTTGAAGTTGATGGCAATAGCTATACAGACACTGGTATGGAACAAGAAGGGAATCATACCGTAACAGTTAAAGCTTGTTCATCTGATACAACATATACGGAAAGTGAAGTTGCCACAACAACTTTACAATATACGACACAATCTATTCGTATTAGTTTGTATTATGTAGATGGCAATCAAACATACAAAGGTGATACGACAGTTATGGCTAAGGTTGGATTGAACTATACTTGGAAGGATCTAGATGCATTAGCTGGCAATTTTGCGGCAAGCCAAGGCTGGACAGTTAATGATGGTACAACACGTATTTTATCTGGAACAAGTGTTGTCAATATTACAGTCACAGATTCTGGTGCACCTGTAGAAGGACAACAATAAGGAGATATTATGGATAAAGTTTGGTATTACATGAAAAAAGATAAATCAAAATATGGTCCTTATTCAGATAAAGAATTATGTGCATTGATCCATCAAGGAATTATTGATGCGGATGAATATATTTGGATGACAGACATGAAGGGATGGCTGAAAGTACAGAATTCAATTTATTCTGAATATATTCCAAGCGATGATGAAGATTCATTAGATGATTTATTTTAAGCGGTAGAGTTTTCTATCGCTTTTTTGTGTTATACTTGTTTCATTGAAACCGTTGAAGGGAAATAGTAGAGATTTTTGAAGCATAGAAGAGAATGGCATATTTGGTGAAAGTGCTTATGTGAATGAATCTTGAATGCATCCTTGAGGGCTTTATCGATAATGTAGATAAGGACGTTAACTGCGTTAAAGTATATGAGAAGTAAGAAAAGTGGGACCACGTTATAGACGTCTTTTTAGTGAGACGTTTTTATTTTGGAGGGAGTTATGATCAAACTATATAATAGTAAAACATTAAATGTAGAAGAATTTAAACCAATCAAAGAAGGCCATGTAGATATGTATGTATGTGGACCAACTGTATATAACTACGCACATATTGGAAATGCGAGACCAATGGTTGTTTTTGATGTGCTAAAAAGATTATTTGAAGCAGAAGGATACAGCGTTACTTATGTATCTAACTTTACAGATGTAGATGATAAGATTATCAATAAGGCAATTGAGGAAAACACAACAGAGGCAGTTATTGCACAAAGATATATTGATGCGTATCAAGAAGTGCGACAATTATTAAATACAGAAGTTCCGGATATTACACCAAGAGTTACAGAAACAATGGATGGAATCATCTCATTTGTTAAGGAATTAGTTGATAATGGAAGTGCGTATGTATCAGAGAATGGTGATGTTTATTTCTCTGTTGATGCGGATGAAAAGTATGGTGAAATATCTCATCAAAAATTAGATCAATTAGAAGCTGGTGCGAGAATTGAAGTGAACGATGGTAAGAAAAATCCATATGATTTTGCGTTGTGGAAAAAGACTGACAAGGGGATTCAATGGGATTCTCCATGGGGAAAAGGTAGACCTGGATGGCATACAGAGTGTGTTGTCATGATTAATCAAAATCTAGGAGAGTATATTGATATTCATGGTGGTGGAATGGATTTGAAATTCCCTCATCATGAAAACGAAGTAGCACAACAAGAATGTACACATCATAATTCGTTAGCGAATTTCTGGGTACATAATGCGATGATCAATATTGATGGTCAAAAGATGAGTAAGTCTTTGGGAAATACTCTATGGGCGAAAGATATTGTAGAAAAATTAGGAACAAATCTAACAAGATGGTTAATGAGTTCTGTACATTATAGAAAAGAATTGAATTTCTCTGAAGAAACAGTAGAAACTGCACGTAAAGAATTAGACAAAGTTTTAAACCCACTTAAACAAATTGATATTAAATCTCAATTATCAAATGTTACATTAAATGATTCCTATGATGAAGAAAGTTATAGAGAATTCTTAAATCAATTAGATGATGATCTTAACACACCAAATGCCTATACTGTTATCTTCGATACAATGAAGAAAATCAATCAAGGTTTACGTACAAAAGAACCAGATTGGGATACGCTAGGCAAACTTAGAAACTCTGTAGTCAAGATGTTAGATATCTTAGGTATTGTCGTTGATAAAGTAGTGTTAAGTGAAGAAGATAAAACAATTTTTGAACAATGGAATTTAGCGAAATCTCAAAAAGATTGGGGTGCGGCAGATAAATATCGTAATCAATTAAGTGAGAAAGGTTTATTGTGATGAACACAAATGCATGTTCAGGAAGAACACTTGCTTTTTTGGGGGATGCGGTTTGGTCGCTTCTTGTTAGAGAATATTTGATTGAAAGTGGTGAAGGAAAAGGTAAGAAACTTCAAAAAGATAGTATTGCGTATGTCAGTGCGAAAGCACAAGCAAATTTCTATACACTTCTACATGAACAACAATTCTTTACAGAAGAGGAAGAAGAAGTTTTCCACAGAGGAAGAAATGCGAATGATGGTGCAACTCCTAAAAGTACCGATGTTCAAACATATCGAATATCTACTGGATTTGAAGCAATCTTAGGTGCTTTGCATTTAGAGGGTAAACAAGATAGGATCCGTGAGATATTTGATGAAGTAATAAAAGTGAAAGGTTAATCGTATGTATATATATGGAAAGAATCCTGTAAGACAATTATTTTTGGAACATAAAGAAGTAAAAGAATTAATTCTGTCTGTACAAGATAAAGAACTAGAATCCTTCGCCCAAAGAAATCATGTCAAAATCAAAAGGACAGATAAAAAGAATCTATCTAAGATAACGGGAACAGAACGCCATCAAGGTGTTTGTGCATTAGTGAATGATTATCAAACATATACATTAGAAGAATTGATGCAGAATAAAAATGGAGAGCATGGTTTATTGATCTTGTTAGATGAACTAGAGGACCCTCATAATCTAGGCGCAATTCTAAGAAGTGCAGATGCGGTAGGCGCAACAGGTGTTATCTTTAAAAAAACACACGCCGTTGGATTAACACCAACAGTAGCGAAAGTATCTGCGGGTGCAATTGATACTGTGAAGTGTGCCGCTGTTACAAATCTATCACGTGCCATTGAAACACTTCAAAAGAATGGCTGGTGGGTCGTTGGAACAGATATGAATGGACAAGATTATAGACAATTGAATTATGATTTTGATTGTGTTCTAGTCATTGGTAATGAAGGAAAAGGTATTTCTAGATTGATTAGAGAAAAATGTGATTATGTTGTAAAGATTCCTATGGTTGGTAAGATTGAATCTTTGAATGCTTCTGTATCTGCAGGGGTGTTGATGTATGGCATTTTTAATGCTAGAAATCCTATGTAATTTTCCACAATTGAATGTTTATAAATGTAGGTTTTCCACAAAGAATACCTACTTTTTGTTTGGAAAAATGGAACAAGTTAGCTGACAAATTTCTCTTGATAACGTGTAAAAATGAAATCGGAGGAAATGTTATGAAAGATTATAATATTTATGAATTGATATATTTGTATCATTGTGGAAGTAATTGTGCTTTAGATATCATTCAAGATGAAATGAATGATCAACTATTTTATTGGACAGAAGAAAAAGTGGAAATGAATAGAGGAATCTATAGAATGTATTTTGAAGATCTTTATCAAGAATCTCTTTTAGGATTATATGAGGCAGTCAATACATATCGAGATGATAAAACTGCATCCTTTATAACATTTACGAAGACAATCGTTGATAGAAGATTGACCAATTTCACTATGAGAAATTTAAAAGGAAAAGAAAAATCAAAAGAGTTATCTATTGATGCGGAAATGATGAGCGAGAGAAGCTATATTGAAAATATTCCTACGAAGGATTCTTTATCTGTTCCAGAATATAGATTGATTTTTCATGAATGTATGGAAGAAGTTGGAAGGACGGTACAAGAATTTAGCGTTGCGGAAAGACAAGTCATGAATGAGTGGATTGATGAGAAAACATATATTCAAGGAAGTCGTAATTTGAACATGTCAACAAAAACATATGAAGGAAAATTACGCAAAGTGAAAAAAGCATTAAGAAATACATGCTTAAACGCATGAAATAGTTTGCGTTGGATGATTTGTTGTGTTAGAGTATTAAAGCATTTGAAGGAGTTTTTCGTAATGGCAAAAGATGATAAGGCAATCTTGGCCTGTGAAGTGTGTCTTTGCAGAAACTACACTACACACAGATCAAAGAAGAACAATGGCAAACGATTGGAGTTAAGAAAGTTTTGCCCACATTGTGGAAAAGTAACACTCCATAAAGAAACAAAGTAGGAGGTTTCTATGGCAGAAGAAACTAAAAAAGTAAAAGAGAAAAAAGTAAAAGAAAAGAAACCAAAAGTTAAGAAAGATCATTGGTTTTCAATTAGTGGAATTCGTAAAGAAGCAAAGAGAGTTAGATGGCCACATTGGAAGAGTGAAGGACAAAGTAATCCTGGTATTTTCCAAAATTCTGGTGAAGTTATTCTATTTACAGCGTTCTTTGCGTTATTCTTTGTGCTTTGCGAATTTGGAATTACATTCTTATTAAAGTTAATTGGAATTGGAGCGTAATATATGTCAGAAATGGATATGAGTTTATTAGATGATGAAAACAACAAACGTTGGTATGTTGTTAATACATATTCTGGACATGAAAACAGAGTAAAAGAAAATCTTGAAAAACGTGTTGAAACAATGGGTATTCAAGATTGTTTGTTTAGAATCGTAGTCGCTGAAGAACCTGAAATCGAAATCAGAGGAAACAAGAAAATTGAAAAGATGCATAATCTTTTCCCTGGTTACGTATTTGTTGAAATGAAGATGACAGATGAAGCTTGGTATGTTGTAAGAAACACACCAGGAGTAACTGGATTTATTGGTTCATCAGGTGGTGGTGCAAAACCATTCCCTGTTTCTCCAGATGAAATGGAATCTATTCTAAGAAGAATGGGACAATCTGATAAGAAAGTCGTTGTAGACTTTAAGATTGGTGACACTGTTAAGATCTTGACAGGTCCATTCCAAAACATGGAAGGAACAATTTCTACTATGAATGATCAAACTCAAACAGCTGATGTATTGATCAACTTATTTGGTAGAGAAACACCTGCCACAGATATCGGATATAACGATCTCGAAAAAGTAGATGAATAAGATTTGCGAAAGCGAATCTTTTTTATTGACAAGCACCCTGGTTAAGAAGTAATATATTTGGGCACGAAAGTGCATCTTTTATGTATGCGTGGGAGGGAGAAGAAAACTTCCGTTTACCACTGCATGCGGATTTTCTAAAAAGGAGGAAAACCACATGGCAAAGAAAATTACAAAAATTTCTAAGCTTCAGTTCCCAGCTGGTGGCGCTAAACCAGGTCCAGCTCTAGCTGCAGCAGGTATTAACATGCCTCAGTTCTGTACAGCATTCAATGATCAGACTAAGGACAGACATGGTGACATCGTTCCAGTTATCATCACAGCTTATGAAGACAAGTCTTTTGATTTCGTATTAAAGACAACTCCAGCAGCAGTTCTATTAAAGAAAGCTGCAGGAATCCAAAAGGGTTCTGGAACACCAAACACAGTTAAGGCTGGTAAAGTAACAAAGGCTCAATTACAAGAAATCGCTGAGTACAAGATGCCAGACTTAAACGCAAATGATGTAGAAGCAGCAATGAAGATTATTGCTGGTACAGCTCGTAACATGGGCATCGAAGTGGAGGGTGAATAAGCATGGCAGGTAAGAAGTACGCAGCTGCTCTTTCACAAGTAGATCGCAGCAAAACATATGATTACAAAGAAGCAATCGCTTTAGCTAAGAAGATTTCTTCTACAAAGTTTGATTCTTCCGTTGAAGTTTCATTCTTCTTAAACGTTGATCCAAGACAAGCAGATCAAAACATCCGTGGTGCTATGGTATTACCAAACGGTACAGGTAAGAGCCAAAAGGTTCTTGTTATTACACAAGGTGCTAAGGAAGAAGAAGCAAAGAATGCAGGTGCTGACTATGTTGGTGGTGCAGACATGCTTGAAAAGATCCAAGGTGGTTGGTTTGACTTCGATATTATCGTAGCTACACCAGACATGATGGGTCAACTTGGTAAATTAGGTAGAGTATTAGGCCCTAAGGGATTAATGCCAAACCCTAAGACAGGTACAGTTACTATGAACGTAGCTCAAGCTATCGATGAAATCAAGAAGGGTAAAGTTGAATACCGTGTTGATAAAGATGGCAACGTTAACGTTATGATTGGTAAGTGCTCATTCACAGAAGAAGCATTAGCTGAAAACTACAAGGCTTTATTTGATCAAATCAATAAGGTTAAGCCAAACTCAGTTAAGGGTGCTTATATCAAGAAGATCACAGTATCCACAACAATGGGTCCTGGTATCATCGTGACAGCTGAATAATCATGAAAGAATGGAGAAGCATATGCTTCTCTTTTTCATTTAGATTTCACATCTTAAACATATAGATAACACAAAATTCGGTTAATATACTACCATCAGATAGAGATATCTGATATTTAATTTTCATAAATTTTTCTCCCATTTTGAAAAGACTGTTTAATCAATAGTCTTTTCATTTTCTTTTTGGAAGAAGTGATTATAATAAATGTATTAGTTAGAGGTGATTAACATGTTGAATGAAAAAAGAATGAACGCTGTATTAGAAAAACTCGATACAAATCAGATGTTAATATCTGATCCATTCGCAATCTATTATTTAACTGGTAGATGGATTCATGCGGGAGAAAGATTTTTAGGATTGTTGATTCGTAAAAATCAAAAACCAATTTTATATTTAAATGAATTGTTCCGTTTTGATGAAGATCTTGGTGTCACAAAGAAAATGATTAAAGATACAGATCCAATTGCGGAATTGTTGAAAGCAGATGTAGATGCTTCTTCTGCATTAGGCGTTGATAAACTATTACCTGCGAAGTTTTTATTACCATTAATGGAAGGAAATGTAGCTTCTTCCTTTGTGAATGGTTCCGTAGCAGTAGATCATACGCGTGCAATTAAAGATGAAGTTGAAATTGAACTCATGAGAGAAAGCAGTCATATCAATGATTTAGCGATGGCTGAATTTAAGAAATTACCAAAAGCAGGTATGAGTGAAGTTGAAGTTGCATCTAAGATGCTTGATATTTATAAGAGCTTTGGTGCAGAAGATTATTCCTTTACACCAATCGTAGCTTTTGGGGTGAATGCTGCAGATCCACATCATATGCCAGACGAAACAATTCTTCATGAAGGAGAAGTTGTATTATTTGATGTTGGTTGTAAATATCATGAATATTGTTCGGATATGACACGTACTTTCTTCTATAAAGGAACTCCAAATGAAGAACAAAAAAGAGTTTACGATTTAGTTCGTAAGGCAAATGAAGATGCGGAAGCATATGTAAAACCAGGTGTAAGACTATGTGATATTGATTCTAAGGCGAGAGATGTTATTACAGAAGGTGGTTATGGTCCTGACTTTACACATCGTTTAGGACATTTCATTGGTATTGAAGATCATGAATATGGAGATGTATCCCAAGCATTTACAGATTTAACACAAGTAGGAAATATCTTCTCAATTGAACCTGGTATCTATAATAAAAAGACTATGGGATGTAGAATTGAAGATTTGATTCTTGTCAAAAAAGATGGACATGAAGTATTGAACCATTATCCACATGATTTTGAAATCATTGAATAATTATGAAAATCATTAAAAAGATTCTAGATAAGCTAAGTAAGTTCATCTCAAAAATCAGTGATACAAGTATCACTGATGATAAATCAAATGATCCAATCCCAAAGCGTTCTGGACATATTTGGCTGAATGGAGGAGATCCAATGAATAATCTCTCTTCACGTAGATTCAAAAAATAAAGTACAAAAAAACGTTACATGAAATGTGTAACGTTTTTAAAACTTTGAAAGACCATTCTTTCGTGCCATACGAATCATATGATCATAAACTTTTGATCCAAATAATGCATACAGAATATTAACGATGATAAATACGATCCACTCTGCATTCATTGATAACAACATAGAACTACCAAATAAAACATTTCTGACTAAGTCTAATCCCCAAGTGAATGGGAATACTATTGCGATACTTCTAAATACGATAGGAAGTTGAATGACTGGGAAATATAAACCAGCTAAGAATGGCGCAATATTTGCGACCAAAGATACGATTTGATTTGCTTCTCTAAAGTAAATCGCAAGTCCCATCAACATTTCCGCAAATCCATATGTTCCAAATGCCATAATTACAACAATCAATAAAATATTCAACAAAGAATATAATGACATTGTATTAAATGAAAAGATAATAAATAGAACAATCAAAGGTATCATTTCTAATACTACAGATATAATTCCACTAACAGCCCAACCAAATATATAATGGATCCCTTTTAATGGCATACTCATCATATATTCAAAATTACCTTCTCTTAATTTTCTTCTGATTTCAAATACCGCAGACCACATATTCTCAATGAATTGCCAAAGTATCAAAGAAAATAACATGTATTGTATATATTCTGTTTTACTAGTAATACCTGAAACTTGAAAATCACCAAATAACAATATCGCAATCGCTGGGAATACTAATAATACTGCATCCGTACTGGCAGAAAATAATTCAATCTTATAACGGAATTTCTCTTTCAATTCCATTGTTAATAACGTAATCGCTTTTACCATTGGTCTGTATCTCCATTCTTTCTAAGAATCTGAATATCATGATTCACTCTAGAATAACCAATCAACGCAAATAGGAATGAAATACCTAAAGGTAATAATAACCAACATAGATTCATTGAGAAGATATCACTTCTCGTAAAAGCAATCGTATACGTCAAAGGAATCACATAGGATACAAATTGGATGATTCTTGGATATTTCTTAATGTCATAAGAATATCCAGAAAAGAAACCAATGACTTGTTGAACCAATGAATTAATGGATCCTAATTTCTTCATATGCATAGATAAACAAAGAAACAAGATTCCCATATTCGCTACAACGACTTCATTCACAAATAAAATAAATAAGAATCTCATTAAATCAGGAATATGAATTCCTACTAATGAAAAAAAGAATATCTGTAATAAAGATATGATATATGTTTCAATAATCATCTGTAATGCTTTCGCAAGAAAGTATTGTTGAAACTGTATTGGATATAAGAATAGATTTGTGAAAGTTCCATCTAATCTTTCTTCTGTGACAAACGCACCAATTGAAAAGAATGATTGATTCAATCCATACCAACACAACATACCCTTTAAAGTAAGCACTTGTTGTTCTGCACTAACCATATAAATATATGGAGCTATCATAAAGAAAGTTCCAAATACCATATTGATCAATAACCATTTATATCTAGAATCAGTCTTCAATAATCTCATCAAATGATTCCACATATTGAATATGACCTCCTTCAACCAAATAGTTTCGAACATGATCTTTATTTGTAATGCCAGTATGAGAAACTAAGAAGATTGTTTTTCCTTGTTTCACATACTCTTGGAACATCTGTTCCACAATCAAACAAGTTTCTTTATCCAAACCATTCATGATTTCATCCGCATAAATAATTTCAGGATCATTCAAGAAAGCACGAGCAACCATGACTTTCTTTTTCATACCTGTAGAAAAATCTTCTACAAGTGTTTTATCATTTTTAATTTCTAATTGATTTAATAATGTATTAATTCTTTTATCTAATTCATTTTTTGAGATATGAAAGATTCTACCAATATAATAAAGATTCTCATAAGCAGTTAACTTATGATATAAAGAACGATCATCTGCAGTAACGATACCAATATGATTGAGGTATTCATTTCTACACTTTTCAATATCTTTACCTTTATATAAAACAGTACCAGAATCAGGAAGCATCAAACCATATAACATCTTTAAATATGTACTTTTCCCACAACCATTCTTACCATTCAACAAATGAATATATCCATCATCAAATGACATTGTGATATGATCTGATACAACTTTATCTCCAAAAGATTTAGTAATATTATCTGTTTGTATTATCGCTGTCATGAACTCTAAATACCCCACTTTCTATTTCTTCAGTAATATAACGCAGACGAATTAAATATGGCATCTGTACTTCCATGATTTCTTTACGACAAGATTGAGGAATATTCTCTACACTAGCATCGTAAAAACAACCACCATTACATAATGCTAAATATTTGCAATTGACACAAGATTCAAATGTTTTGTTTGAAAAAGAAACAAGTTTTTCAATATATAGCATTCTATTGTGTTGAATATCATTATAATCACAAATCTTAAATTCAGATACACCTAAAGCTGAAATGCATTTATAAATATCACCATTAGGTGCGATTAATATGTCATTAGGTTCCTTCGCAATGCAAATTGGTGAAGGTATGATTTCAGTGGTGGAAATACCTTTTCTGATTTCCTTTTCAAGCAATTCTAAATAATTGCGATAGTATTGTTTTAGCTCGGGAATATGTTCTTTTGTATAGGAGGATTTTCCAAAAGGATGACACTCCATGCCATAGTTAAAAATAATACGAGGCTTCTCACAAAGAATATAATCTTTAAATTCGTTAATTAATAAATCAGTACTTTCATCAATATTGTCATAATTAGCTGTATCAATAACAGAATTAATGATAATAGTAGCTTGTGTTTGTTCTAAAATTTTATGAATGTTAGAAATGCTTGCTTGGAAAGAATTGATGTTATTAGAAATACGTCTAGAATTGTGAGTTGCTTCAGGACCGTCAATTGTAATTTGGATATGATTGATATTGTAACTGTTAATGAGATTTAAAACTCGTTGATCAATTAATGTTCCATTTGTTACAACACTATATGCAACATCTCCTATTTCTTCTTTGGCTATTTTTAATATTTGTTCGATATAAGGGATATTAAAAAATGGTTCACCACCAAATAAACATACATTCAATTTATCAACATTGTGAAGTTCCATAAGATGCTTCCATTCAGTAACTCTTTCATGAGGATCCATTCTTTTATCTATTTCATGAATATTCTGTTGCATACAATAGACACACTTTAAATTGCATTTATATGAGAAAGCATCGGTTACCTGTAGAACAGATTTGTTTGCTTGTTTGATTGAATTGATAATATAGCGAGCAATGGAAGGACCATTAACATCCTCTGGAAGTAAGACACCTTCTGTAATAAGCTCTTTTTTAACTTCATCATCTATATCAATAGTTTCTAGATATTTAATGGCATCCGTATAAGGGTTGTACAATAAATAGCCTTTTTCATGTGGAATTATAAAAACATTATCTTTAAATTGCATTTTGGTTCTCCTAATATTAAAAAGAAAAGGTGACATTACAAGTCACCCTAAAATTAATTGCGTTGTGATTTAATAGAGCATCCTTGAGCACAAACACGTACATCTTTAATTGCTTTTTCGAATCTGCACATTTTAGAAACCTCCTTATTTTATTGAAGTATATACTTATCTTTCCTTAAGGTAATTCAATTATAGGCGGCGAATAGTTGACTTTGAACTATCAGTTTGTTAGTCTTGCGATAACTAAAAGTTATTACGAAGGTAGAAGCATATGTACAACAAATATTTAAAAACTTTTATTGAAGTAGCTGAGTATGGAAGTTTCACAAAAGCTGCAGAGCATTTATATATTTCTTCTGTGGGAGTGCAGAAACAGATTTCGAGCTTAGAAAAAGAATTAGATTTGAAATTGTTTGAAAGAACAAAACAAGGGGTTGAATTGACTTACGCTGGTCAAAGAGTTTATAAGGATTCAAAGAAGTTAATCGAATTTTGTGATAATGAAATGGAAGCTATCAAGGAAAAAGAAAATAATTGTTTGAAAGTAGCGAATTTCATCATCAAAAATACAGACACAATAAATGAAAATATGTTAAAAAAATACAAAAAGAAGTTTATTATTCTTCCGTTTGTTTCTAAAGAGAAAAATGGTTTTGATGATATGGAAGAAGATGTGAAACAAGGTTTTGATGCTTTTATTTTCACTAAATTTGTTGATTCTTCAATGAAAGACTGGAATTATAAATATTTGTTTGATTCACCGCTTAAATTAATTGTTCCAAAAGGAAATGATTTATTTATGAAAAGAAAAATCAGTTACTCTGATTTAGAAAATACAAAAATATGTTTTTTTGCGAGAGGTTTATTGGAGGATTACGATAAGATTAGAGAAAAAATCAATCAAACTGTACCTAGTTTGAAGGCTATTGATTTTGAACCTGGAAAAATAACACTAAATGAAACTTTGAATATAATGGGGAATTATCCATTTGTAACAATTGATGGAATTGATTTTGTAGTATCTAATAGTAAATCTATTCCTTTTTCATTTAATACAGATATTTCAATTGGACTTTATACAAAAACAAATTTCTTTGACTAATTAAAAACCAGTTAGTTTTCATCTAACTGGTTTAAAAAGTTTGTTAATACATTACAGTAATGTTCATTTTGTTCCGCAAAACACATATGTCTAGCTCCGTCAAATAATTCCCATTGTGAATGAGGGATATGATCAAACATTGTTTTGGCTACTAGTGGTGTACATAGATCATTTGTTCCTGACATGATTTGTGTTGGGACTGTAATTTCGTTTAAACTGTTTGTATATTCAAAAGCTTTGAGTGTTCCTGTTGGTGTATATTCGTTTGGTCCCCAACCATAGAGGTAACTTTCTGCACCACTCTTTTTCTTTCTTGTAAGACATTCTGGATCAGTATCTTTGATACCTGCACAATGTTGTTTCATAAACACTTCATTTGCGTGTAGGTATTCTGGCTTATCCCAAATGTTATTTTCTTCAGCGTATTTGATTGCGTCTTGATCTTGTTTTGACATGAAAGTAATTAAACGATGTTGTTCTTTTGCCCATAAGGATGAGGAAGGTAATGTAGAAGATAATACAATCCCTTTTACACCTTCTGGTTTTCTTTCAATCATATATTGGATAATCAACATGCCACCCCAAGATTGTCCTAATAAAATAACTTCTTTTAAATGAAGGTATTCTCTTAATGCGATGAGCTCGTTAATCCAAGTATCAGCGTTCCAAAGTTCTGGATGACCATCTAAATAACTATTTCCGCAACCTAATTGATCATAAGAAATGACTTTTCTTCCAGTTTCTGCGATACAATCTAACATTTCCATGTAGTTGTGTGTAGAGCCTGGTCCACCATGAATTAATACGATTGGTGTTTTATCTCCACCATCTACAATACGATAATATGTTTGATATTCTAAATATGGCATGTAGCCTTCAATAATATTTTTCATGCGAATATTTTAATATAAATTTATGAGTTTTTTAATACTGCTGGGATAGAATGTGTAAATATCATTGAAATATAATCTACAAGTTGTTCTGTTGATCTTTGATTTGGTTCAGAGAATATAGATACAAGTGTAGAAGCTAATGCTTCTGTATAGAATTCAATTAAGAAGTTAATGAAATCTGTTGAAAGTGTTGGATTTAATTCGTCTTTTAAACCATTGATGATTTTAGATACAACATCCATAAAGTCTTTTTTAAAGAATCGTTTCATTTCTTCTCTACCAATACTAGAATATGCACAATTTAAAATGTGTGCATTTTTTTGTACATAAGAAATGGTGAAGGAAACAGCTTCTTCATAATCTAATAGAAAGTCATAACTTTTTACGATTTCAATTGCTTCTTTATCGAGTATCCATTTCAATAGATCATAGATATCTTGAAAGTGATAATAGAAGGTCTTTCGATTTACATTACATTCTTTGATTAATTCAGTCACTGTAATTTTATTCAGTGGCTTTTTCTGCATGAGCTGTTTTAAAGTTTCTGCGAGTAAGTTTTTTGTCTGCAACGATGCTTCTTCATGTGTCATAAAATCACCTCGGTTTTATTATACATGTGTGTAGTAAATCTTAAACCAACAATACAAAGCATATGAGTAATAATTTGGTCCACAAATGATATGTGTTTGTCCGTATTTACACATCTGTACCATATTTGTCCGTTTTTTTACCTTGAAATAAAAACTATATTTTTGTGCGAAGGAGGAAGTATGTGGGAAAAGAAATATTGTATAGAGATGCAAGCACCATTGGGTATTCGAATGGGCACACTTCTATTAAGAAATGAAAATGGATGCTTGGAAGGAACACTATATTTTTTAGACAAAGAAGAAAAGATGGTTGGCGTTCTTCGAGATGATGGTGTGATTAAATTAAAAGGAATGATGACAACTGCAGTACGTTCTTTTCCAGTTTATCTTGAAGGAAATATAGTAAATGATGAATTGAATTTAATTGTGAAAAATCATAAAAGAGAAATACATATAAAAGGAAAAGAAGTACATGAAGAAATTTTATGAAAAGATAACAAATCATCAAAGATTGATCGTAGTGTTGTTTCTTGTGCTAACTGTAATATGCACGTTTGCGAAATCTTTGATATCTGTCAATTATGATATGACAGATTATTTACCAGAAGATAGTGCATCAACAGTTGCGCTAGATTCGATGAGTGAAGAATTTGATCAAGGTATTCCAAATGCGAGAGTTATGTTGAAAGATGTAAGTGTCGCAGAAGCATTGGAATATAAATCGAAGATTGAAAATATAGATGGTGTTACAGCAGTGACTTGGTTAGATGATACATGTGATATCAACGAACCGCTTGAAGTTATGGATCAAGATACTGTTGATTCATATTATAAGGATGGAAATGCGTTATTCACTGTCACAATTGATGAAGATAAAAGAATTGATGCGTGTGATGAAATTAGAACAGTTATTGGCAACGATAACGCGATGACTGGTAGCGCTGTTTCTACTGCTACTGCGACAACTTCAACCGTAACAGAAATTCCAAGAGCAGCAGTCTTTGCGGTTCTATTTACATTATTAGTGTTGTTTATGACAACAACATCTTATGTAGAGCCACTTGTAGTTATGATTGGACTTGGCGTCGCTGTCATGATCAATGCGGGAACGAATCTTATTTTTGGCGAAATATCATTCGTTACAAATGCGGCAGGTAATATTTTACAGTTGGCAGTTTCGTTGGATTATTCTGTATTCTTATTACATCGTTTTGAAGAATACAAAGATGATTATGATGATCCTAGAGACGCAATGGTATATGCATTAACAAGTTCACAATCTTCTATTTTATCGAGCGGATTAACAACAGTTATTGGTTTTATTGCCTTGTGTTTAATGCAATTTAGAATTGGACCAGATTTAGGACTTGCCTTAGCGAAAGGTATCGCAATTAGTTTGATTACAGTGTTTGTATTTATGCCTGCATTTATATTAAAAACATATAAATGGATCGATAAAACAAAACATAAAAGTTTTTTACCAACATTTGAAGGCTTTTCTAGATTTGTTACAAAGATGATGATTCCTTTCGCAATTATATTTGCGGTTTTGATTGTTCCATCTTATTTGGCATCTAATAAGAATGATTTCTATTATGGATCATCCCATATATTTAATGAAACAACACAATATGGAAAAGATACACAAGCAATTGAAGATGTATTCGGAAAGAGTGATAACTATGTGTTGATGATTCCAAAAACATCTACCGCAATAGAGAAAGAATTATCAGATGAATTACATGATATGAAACAAGTAACAAGTATCATATCTTATGTTGATACAGTAGGTGAAACAATACCTGAAACATATTTGGATACAGATACGTTATCTAAATTGAATTCAGAGAATTACACAAGAATGGTTTTAAATGTAAGTGTAGATTATGAAGGCGATGAGACGTATTCATTGATTGAAGATATTCGTGATACGGCAGAAAAATATTATCCAGGAGAATGGTTATTGGCAGGTGAAGGTGTATCTACATTAGATTTAAAAGATACTGTTACTGCAGATATGGTGAAAGTAAATCTTCTGGCAATTGGTGCAGTCGTTATTGTACTTTTATTGACAATGAAATCTATTTCTCTACCTATATTATTAGTAGCTTCTATTGAAACAGCGATATGGATTGGATTGTCTATTCCTTATTTTACTTCTTCTAACTTATTCTATATAGCGTACTTGATTATTAGTTCAATTCAACTTGGCGCAACAGTCGATTACGCAATCTTGTTAACTGAACGTTATTTAGAATATCGACAAGAATACACGAAAAAAGTAGCAATCCAAAAAACAGTACAAGCAGTTACTGCTTCTATATTAACTTCATCGATTGTATTAACAGTCGTTGGATTCTTACTTGGATTCTTATCATCCCATGGACTATTGGCACAACTTGGTATGTTATTAGCGAGAGGAACAATTTGTTCATTTTTGATCGTATTGTTTGCATTGCCAGGATTGTTATATATATTTGATAAATTAATTCAAAAGACATCTTTAAATATGAAATTGAAAGAGGAAAAAGAATGAAAACAATTAAGAGAATTGGGTTATGTAGTTTAAGTGCTTTATTGTTGATGCCTTGCGTTACAGTAAAAGCAGAAGAAACAAATGAAAAAGAAGAAGTTATATATGTTATGATGGATTCTAATGGAAATCAGAAAAGCACAAATGTTGTAAATATATTTGATGGTGGAGATATCGTAGACTATGGAAATTATAGTTCTGTTAAGATGCTTACAACAAATGATGTAATATCACAAAATGGAGATGAAATCACATTTCATTCAGATGCGGATAGAGTTTATTATCAGGGAACAATGGATAATCCAGAAATTCCTTGGAATATTGAAATCAAGTATTATATGAATGATGTAGAATATACACCATCTGAAATTGCTGGAAAAAGTGGCGATTTGAAAATTAAGTTCGTTGTAACGAAAAATGAGAATTGTGATAAAGACTTTTATGACAATTATGCATTACAAGCCTCCTTTACTTTAGATACAGATCAATGTAGTGATATTGATGCGGAAGGTGCAACAATCGCTAATGTAGGTAACGATAAACAATTAACATATACGATTCTTCCTGGAAAAAGAATTGATACAGAAATCACAGCGACTGTGAAAGATTTTGAAATGGATGCGGTAAGTATCAATGGTGTGAAACTAAATCTAAATGTTGATATTGATACTTCAGAATTAACAGATAAAGTATCTGAGTTGATTGACGCAACAAATGAATTGAATGATGGGGCTTCTACTCTAGCAGATGGAACGTCTTCTGTATCTGATGGAACAGGAAGCGTAAAAGATGGTGTAGGTTCCGTGTATTCTGGAGTGGAATCTTTAGATGAAGGTATTGCGTCTTTGCGATATGGTGTAGGAGCAATGCAGAATGCGTTGAGTACTTTAAGTAGTAATTCTACAACCTTAACAAGTGGCTCAACAGAAATGAAGAATGCATTGGATGAATTGAATACAAAATTAAGTGCACTTTCTTTAGATACACAACAATTACAACAATTAGTTGATGCGAATGGTAAGATTGCGGGAGGAATCGCAGAATTGTATAAACAGTCAACCCAACTAAGTGAAAATGCAACCACTTTAAGCACACAAAATACAAATACAGCTAACGCATTGAAAGCATATGCGGAAAAATTAGATCAAGAAAATCAAAAAGAACTAGTTACTCAACTTAATAACACAGCTACTTTATTAGAAACTAATAAGCAAGTACTTGGAGGTGTACAACAATTATCAGAAGGATTGAAATCTTTGAATGAACAATATGGACAATTTACTAGTGGAATGAATTCATTAGTTGATTCATTGAATGTCATCGTAGGAAATATGAATCAATTAAAAGAAGCAGTATCTACGATATCTGAAAAATATCAATCATTAGATTCTGGTGTTCAAACATATACAGACGCTGTTAACTCTTTGAATGAAGGGTTTGGAAATATCACAAGTGGTGTGAGCCAATTGGCGAGTGGAAGTAAGAACTTATTGGATGGCACAGGAACATTGAATTCTGGTGTATCTGAATTATATGATGCAACACAACAACTATGTGATGGAGCTACTACTTTAGCGAATGGTACAAATACAATGAATGAAGAAGTATCAGGAATGGATACAGAAATTGATGATAAGATTGATGAAGTTTTAGATTCTTTACAAGGTACTGGTGAAGTTGTTTCTTTTACATCTGATAAGAATACGAATGTAAAGAGTGTTCAGTTTGTACTAAAAACAGATGAAATTAAGAAAGCAGAAACAGAGGAAGTAGAAGATACTACAGAAAAAGAAGAAAGCTTTATTGATAAACTAAAAGCATTATTTGAGTGATTTGTTATTGACAGATTGAAAAAATATGATAATATATGTCAGCGTTATCAAATACCATAGACAGTAACGGCGGAAGCTTAATTATGTTACCGAGGTGAATGAAAGCTAACTATTAGACTTTAATGCCCTCGTGAATTCCGCGAGGGCTTATTTATGTGTATGCGATAACTAGAAAAGAAAGGTGATTGAATGAATCAGACTGTTTTAGAAGGTAAGAAGACTGTTGTTTCTGAAATCGAAGACAAGTTTAAGAATTCTGGATCCACTGTTGTCGCAGAGTATCGTGGACTTAGCGTAGCTGAAGTTACTGAACTCAGACGTGCATTAAGAGCTGAAGGCGTAGAAATGAAAGTATATAAGAATACTCTTGCTTCTATCGCTGCTGACAATGCAGGATACGGTGAATTAAAAGATTCTTTGACAGGTCCTAATGCATTAGCATTCGGTCAAGATGAAACTGCAGCTGCTCGTGTAATGGCAAAGTTTGCTAAAGATCATGAAGCACTTGTACTTAAGGCAGGTATCGTAGAAGGTAAGGTTGTTGATACAAACACAATCAAGGAACTATCTTCACTGCCAAACAGAGAAGGCATGCTCAGTATGTTGTTATCTGTATTAAACGCTCCTGTAACTTCATTTGCTCGTGCGGTAAATGCTGTTGCTGAAGCAAAACCAACTGATGGAGCTAGTGCTCCTGTAGCTGAAGAAGCTCCAGTTGCTGAAGAAACAAAAGAAGAAGCTGCAACAGAGGCAGCTGCCTAAGGAGGAAAAGAAAAATGGCAAAGTTAACACAGGATGAAATTCTTGCTTATTTAGATGAAGCAACAATTCTTGAATTAAATGAACTCGTAAAAGCAATCGAAGAAAAGTATGGCGTATCCGCTGCTGCTCCAGTTGCTGTAGCTGCTGCAGGTGATGCTGCTGCTTCTAACGAACCAAGCTCAGTAACAGTTACATTAAAGGATGTAGGTGCTACTAAGGTTGCAGTTATCAAGGCTGTTAGAGAAATCACAGGTCTTGGACTTGTTGATGCTAAGAAGCTTGTTGATGCTGTTCCAGCTGAAATCAAGAAGGATATTGCTCCTGAAGAAGCTGAAGAAATCAAGAAGAAGCTTGAAGAAGCAGGCGCTGCTGTTGAAGTTAAGTAATTAACAAAACAAAATATTAATTGAAAGGCCGAATGAATTGTTCGGCTTTTCGCCCAATAGAAAGGATTTAGTTATACGGCACATTATTTCACCGACAACACGAATCTAGAAAAAAACCGGAAGGAACATTCTTTCCGGTTTTCGGGCGTATTATTCACTTTTATAACAGACAATGGTGTCTTTGCGAAACAAGGCATTGATTATGGTTCTGAAGTATTGTTGAATGCAGTACAAAAAGTGGGGATACATGGAAAAGTTCTAGATATGGGTTGTGGATATGGAACGTTGAGTGTTGTGATGAAGAAACTAAATCCTTCCTGTTCTGTTGTATCTGTTGACGTAAATCCTAGAGCTGTTGAATTGACAGAAATCAACAGTCAACAGAATGGCTGTGAGGTGACAGCTTTTGTCTCAAATGGTTTTGAGAATGTACATGAACAATTTGACTATGTGATTACAAATCCTCCAATACGAGCTGGTAAAAAAGTAATCTATCAAATGTTTGAAGAAGCATATGAACATTTGAATGAGAATGGTGAATTGATTGCGGTCATTCGTAAAAAACAAGGGGCAGAAAGTGCTGTAAAAAAATTTAATGAAATCTTCTCGAATTGTGAGATTGTTTCCCGTGACAAAGGATATTGGATTTTGAGAAGTAAAAAATTGACGGGTTGATGGTTCTATGCTAATATTGTAAATTGTAAAAAAGTCGAATATTTGGGTAGGGGATTTATGCCCTTTTTCGACGTTAGCGATGCTACGAAAGGATGGTTATATGGAAAAAGCAAAAACATACCATGAAGTGCATTACGGTAATAAAGCTGTACGTAGAGATTATTCTAAGATTTCTTCAGGTCTTGCAATGCCAGATCTAGTTGGTATTCAAACAGATTCTTATGAATGGTTTTTAAAGGAAGGTATCAAAGAAGTATTTAATGATATCTATCCAATTACAAACTATAACAAAGACATTCGTTTGAAATTTTTAGACTACGAATTTGGTGAACCAAAATATTCTATTAATGAATGTAAGTACAGAGAAACAAACTACTGTGCTCCTTTAAGAGCGAAGATGGAATTAGAAGTTCAGGATGCTGAAACTCATGAAGTTATTACAAAATGGGAAGAAGTATTCTTGGGTGATTTCCCTCTTATGACTCCAACTGGAACATTCATTATTAATGGTGCTGAAAGAGTTATTGTATCTCAGATCGTAAGATCTCCAGGTGCTTATTTTGATATTGTCTCTGATGAAAGAAGTGGTAGAGATACTTATACATGTGAACTCATCCCTTCTAGAGGTACATGGTTAGAATTCATGTCTGATGACAAGAAAGCTGCATTAGGCAGAATTTTAAACGTATCTGTTGATAGACGTAGAAAGATTCTTTCCACAATTTTATTCAAAGCTATCGGTATGAGCTTGAATGAAGAAAAAGGTGAAGATGCATTTGATACAACAAAGATGGAAAAATTCTTGAAAGCTTTAAACATGGATGTTTATAGCGATGTTGTTGTACCAGAAGAAGATAGAAAATTCCAAAATGATTATATGCTTCTTTATACATCTGTATTTGGAAACTACGAAGAAGTTAAGAATACATTAAATGCGGATAAGACAGATACAACAAATGATGCATTATTAACAATTTATGAAAACCAAAGAGCTGATGAAATCGCAACTGTTGAAGGTGCGTTGAACTTAATGGATGCAAAGTTCTTTGATTATAGAAGATATGACTTAACTAAGGCTGGTCGTTATAAGACACGTAACAAGTTAAATATCTTAGATCGTATGTTAAATCATACAATGGCTGAAGATCTTGTTGGTGCTGATGGAAAAGTTCTTGTTAAGAAAGGTACATTCATTAACAAAGAATTAAGAAATGAACTTCGTGATGAAATCAACAAGGGAATTGCGCTAAAGGCATTACCATTTGTTCATAAGTTCTCTCATCCTACTGTATCAGAAGTAGCTACTAAAGATTACTATGCATTAGTTGGTAGAATTTTAGCTGATGATTTAGATGGTGAAACAGAAAGAACTGAATTTGAAGAAGGTACAGTACTTACTTTAGAAGATGCTAAGGCAATTTCTAAAGAATTTGATACTGTAAAGATTTATACAGGAATCGTAGCACAAGAAGTTAAGGTTACAAATTCTAATGTTAATGCAGTTCTTGATTTAGGTTCTAGACTTTATGTTGTTGGTAGAGTTACGGAAGATGATGCCGATCTATGCGATGAAGATGGCGAATATCTCATTCCTAGATATTTACCTGATTACTCAGTAGAAAAGGTATCCAATACTACAAAAGAAGCTATCGTAGCTGAAGCAACAAAGAGTGGAAATGTTTCTGTATGGTTAGTTGGTGCTGCTGTACAAGAAGTAAAAGTAAATACTGAAGATGGACATCCAGTTAATTTGATTGGTATTGATCCATTAAATGATAAACATACAATTACAATCAGTGATATGTATGCTTTATATAACTATGAATTAACAATGTTTGATGGTGTTGGATCACAAGATGACATTGATATGCTCGCTAATAGACGTATCCGTACTGTTGGTGAATTGATTCAAAACCAATTCCGTATTGGTTTAAGCCGTATGGAAAGAGTTGTTAAGGAAAGAATGTCAATCGCTGAAGTTGCAAATTTGACACCAAAAACTTTAACAAATACACGTCCATTGACTGCGGCAATCAAGGAATTCTTCTCATCCTCACAATTATCACAATTTATGGATCAAGAAAACCCACTTGCTGAATTGTCTAATAAGAGACGTATTTCTGCATTAGGTCCTGGTGGATTAACTCGTGAAAGAGCATCTTTCGAAGTTCGTGATATTCATAACTCACATTATGGAAGAATCTGTCCTATCGAAACACCTGAAGGTCCAAACATTGGTTTGATCAATAACTTAACAACTTATGCAAGAGTTAATGAATATGGTTTCATTGAAACGCCATATAGAAAAGTTGAAAAAGATGGAACATTAACAGATGACATCGTTTATATGGATGCGAATGAAGAATATGATCATGTTATTGCGCAGGTAAATGAAACTAAGGATGGCAAACTTGTAGGTGATCAAGTGGTTGCTCGTATTGCGGGTGAAACTGTCATGGTAGATAAAGAAGATGTTGAATACGCTGATGTATCTCCAAGACAAACAGTTTCTGTTGCGACTGCGTGCGTTCCTTTCTTGGAAAACGATGACGGACACCGTGCGTTAATGGGTGCCAACATGCAAAGACAGGCAGTACCTCTATTAAATCCACATTCTCCATATGTAGGAACAGGTATGGAACACGCTGTTGCTAGATATTCTGGTGCGGCTGTTGTATGTACTGGTGAAGGTGTTGTTGCTTATGTTGATGCAGATAAGATTGTTGTTCAAGAAGATAGTGGTAAAGAAAAGGTTTATGATTTGATCAATTATGCTAGATCAAATGCTTCTACATCTATCGTACAAAAACCTATTGTATGGGATGGAGAAAAAGTAAAACCTGGTGATATCTTAGCTGATGGACCAGCTATGCAGAATGGTGAACTTGCGTTAGGTCAAAACGTAACAGTAGCCTTTATGACATGGCATGGTTATAACTATGAAGACGCTATTATCATGTCTGAAAGAATGCAATCAGAAGATTTCTATACTTCTGTTCATATTGAAGAATATGATATTGAATGTCGTGAAACAAAACTTGGTTCAGAAGAAATTACAAGAGATATTCCTAACGTTAGCGAAAGTGCATGCAAGAACTTAGATGCTAGAGGTATCGTAAGAATTGGTGCTGAAGTTAAAGAAGGGGATATTCTTGTTGGTAAAGTTACACCTAAGGGACAATCTGAAATTTCACCTGAAGAAAAGTTATTATTAGCTATCTTTGGTGAAAAGAGCAGAGAAGTTAGAGATAACTCCTTGAAGGTTCCACATGGTGGTGCTGGTATCGTACATAGTGTACGAGTGTTCAATCGTAAAGATGATCATGAATTAGCTCCAGGCGTAAATGAAATGGTTAGAGTTTACATCGTTCAGAAGAGAAAGATTTCTGAAGGTGATAAGATGGCCGGACGTCATGGTAACAAGGGTGTTATTTCTAAGATCAATCCTGTAGAAGATATGCCATATATGGAAGATGGAACTCCTATTGATATCATGTTGAACCCATTCGGTGTTCCTTCTCGTATGAATATTGGACAGGTACTTGAATTACATTTAGGTATGGCTGCAAAGAGCTTAGGCGTTAAGTTCGCTACACCTGTATTCGATGGTGTATCAAACGAAGATTTGAAAGATATCATGAGTGAAGCAAATGTTTCTAGTGATGGTAAATATGTACTTCATGATGGACAAACTGGTGAAGCTTATGATGAAAGAATCTCTGTTGGTGTCATGTATATGATCAAACTTGCACACATGGTTGACGATAAGTTACATGCTCGTGCAACGGGTCCTTACTCACTTGTAACTCAACAGCCTTTAGGTGGTAAAGCACAAAATGGTGGTCAGAGATTTGGTGAAATGGAAGTTTGGGCTCTTGAAGGTTATGGAGCTGCACATACATTACAAGAAATCTTAACAGTTAAATCTGATGATATCATGGGTCGTACAAAGACTTATGAAGCAATTGTTAAGGGTAGAGATCTTCCTGAACCTGGTATTCCAGAATCATTCAGAGTTATGGTTCATGAATTACAAGCATTAGCATTAGATGTTCGTATGATGGATGATGATGGCACTGAAATGGATCTCAAACAGATGGAACAAGAAGAACTCAAAGAAGAAACAAAGAGTGATTTAAATCGTCAACAATATGTTAACGATGCAGAAGAATTAGGATTAACAATCAAGGATAGTCTTGAAGAAGACATTCCTGAAGCTGCTGTTGTAGGTATTGACGATACTTTAGATTCAGATGAATAAGGAGGATGAAGTCAGATGAATATTAACAACTTTACAGCAATTAAAATCGGACTTGCATCACCTGAAAAAATCCATGAGTGGTCTTATGGAGAAGTGAAGAAGCCTGAAACAATTAACTATCGTTCTCAGAAACCTGAGAAAGATGGTTTATTCTGCGAGCGTATTTTTGGTCCTCAAAAGGATTGGGAATGTGCTTGTGGAAAGTATAAGAAGATTAGATATCAAGGTGTAGTTTGTGATCGATGTGGTGTTGAAATTACAAAGAGTAGCGTTCGTAGAGAACGTATGGGTCATATCGATCTAGCTGCTCCAGTTGCTCATATTTGGTATTTAAGAGGAATTCCAAGCAGAATGAGTTTACTTCTCAATGTTGCTCCTAAGCAATTAGAAGAAGTTGTGTATTTCGTAAGTTGGATTGTTACTGATCCAGGAGATACAGATCTCAAATACAAGGATATTCTTTCTGAAAAGCAATTACGTGAAGCTACTGTTAAATTTGGACCTGGTTCTTTCTCTGCACAAACTGGTGCTGAAGCAATCAAAGTTTTACTTGAACAATGTGATGTTCAAGGCGAATATGATGCAATTCAAAAAGAACTAGAAAAGGCTACAGGTGAAAAGAGAAAGAAGCTCATCAAGAGACTTGAAACAGTTGAAGCTTTCTTGAAATCAGACAATAAGCCTGAATGGATGATTCTTACAACATTACCTGTTATTCCACCAGATTTAAGACCAATGTTACAGTTGGATGGTGGTAGATTCGCTACTTCTGATTTAAACGATCTTTATAGAAGAGTTATTACAAGAAATAACCGTTTAAAGAAATTATTAGAATTAGGAACACCTGCAATTATCGTTCAAAATGAAAAGAGAATGTTACAAGAAGCAGTTGATGCTTTGATTGATAATGGTCGTCGTTCTAAACCTACTACAGGTGCTGGTGGACGTGCATTAAAATCACTATCTCATTCATTGAAAGGTAAGCAAGGTCGTTTTAGACAAAACTTATTAGGTAAGCGTGTTGACTTCTCTGGTCGTTCAGTTATCGCAATTGGACCTAAGTTGAAGATGAGTGAATGTGGATTACCAAAGGAAATGGCTATTCAGCTTTATAAACCTTTCGTTATCAACGAACTTGTAAATCAACATATCGCAACAAACTCAAAGACAGCTGAAAAATTAATTGCTCGTCAAGATCCAAGAGTTTGGGATTGTGTTGAACAAGTAATTGATGGACATCCAGTATTCTTAAACCGTGCACCTACATTACATAGATTAGGTATCCAAGCTTTCTTCCCTAAATTAGTAGAAGGTAGAGCTATTCGTGTACATCCATTAGTATGTCCAGCTTTCAATGCTGACTTCGATGGTGACCAGATGGCTGTGCATCTTCCTTTGGGAGAAATGGCTAGAGCTGAAACAGAAGTATTAATGCTTGGTGCTAATAATATCCTCGGTCCTAAGGATGGACAACCTATCGTTACTCCTGGACAGGACTTAGTACTTGGTAACTTCTATTTGAATATGGAAGAAACACAAGATGAGTTCTATCAAAAGGCTGATGCTTTAGACAAGTTAAATGAACCTGTTGAAGCAGAAAGATGGAGAAGATATGGTGACAATGAAGGTCATGTCTTCAAGGATAGAAATGAAGTATTAATGGCATACCAAACAGGTGTTGTTCATTTACATACTAGAATTGCGTTACCTGCAAATTGTGTTGGTAAGACATGCTTTACAGAAGAACAAAATGAAAAGTATTTATTAACAACAGTTGGTAAGATTATTTTCAATGAGGCTATGCCTGCTGATTTCCCATATATCAATGAAGCTACAGGTGAAAATCTAAGAAGGACACCTGATGAAGACTTTGTACCAATGGGAACAGATATTAAGAAAGAAATTGCTTCTAGAAAATTACATAGTGAATTCAAGAAGAAGGATCTTGGTAATTTAATTGCAGCTATCTTCGCAAAATATAAGAATGGTAATGGTTTTGTGGATTCAGATACTCCAAGAACATCTGATGTATTGGATGCATTAAAGGATCTAGGTTATCAGTATTCTATGATTGCTGGTATGACTGTTGCCTTGTCTGATATTTCTGTTGCACCTCATAAAGATGAGATGGTAGCAGAAGGTAGAAAGAAAGCCGATGTATTGAACCATTTAAGAGACAGAGGTCTTTTGACTCCTCAAGAATGGGAAACACAATTCCAAGTTGTTTGGAACGATGTTAAGGAACAAGTCGGCGACTCTTTGATGAATTCTTTACCAAGAATGTCACCTATTAACATGATGGCTGTATCTGGTGCCCGTGGTAACAAGAACCACTTTACTCAGCTTGCTGGTATGAGAGGTCTTATGGCTCGTCCTATTCAGTCTAAGACAAAGGGTTACCAACCAAGTATTATCGAAGTCCCAATTTACTCTTCATTCCGTGAAGGTATGACAGTTGCTGAATTCTTTATGTCATCACATGGTGTACGTAAAGGTCTAACAGATACTGCGTTAAAGACAGCTGAATCTGGTTACTTAACAAGACGTCTTGTTGATGTAGCGCAAGAAGTTGTTATTACAGAAGATGATTGTGGAACTGAAAAGGGCTATTTGGTTGATGGTTCTAAGGCTTATACAGATCAACTTGGTAACGTTAAAGAAGATACTTATGGTGCTCTTTACGACAACAAGAATGGTTCTATCATTGAATCAATGAAAGATCGTATTGCGGGATATTACACAGCAAGTGATGTTGTAGATCCTAAGAGTGGTGAAGTTATTTGCGAAGCAGATACATATATTACAGATGATATGGCTGCTACAATTGCTGCAACACACGCACAAGTTATGATCAGAAACGTATTTACTTGTGAAGCTGAAAGTGGTATCTGCCGTAAATGTTATGGTAGAAACATGGCTACAGGTAATCTTGTAGAAGAAGGCGAAGCAATTGGTATTATGGCTGCCCAAGCAATTGGTGAACCTGGTACTCAGCTTACAATGAGATCTTTCCACTCTGGTGGTGTAGCTACTGCCGGTGGTGATATTACACAGGGTCTTCCTCGTGTAGAAGAATTGTTCGAAGCTCGTACACCAAAGGGTGTTGCAGTTATTTCTAAGATTGATGGTGAAATCGTTGATATTAGAGACAATGATAATAATACAGGACGTATTGTTACAGTCGCTAACGCAACAGAATCCATTGAACACAAGTGTGACCTTACACAGATCATTCGTCCTTGGATGAAAGTTGGTACAACTGTTCACGCTGGTGAAAAACTAACAGAAGGACAGATTGCACCTAAGGAATTACTTGAAGTTGCAGGTGTATCTGCAGTTCAAGAATATATCTTGAAAGAAGTTCGTAAGGTTTATGCTTCTCAGTCTATCGATATTTCTGATAAGCACTTGGAAGTTATGATTAGACAAATGATGAAGAAAGTCATTGTGATTGAACCTGGTGATTCAGGATTATCTGCTGGACAAACTTTATCATTACATAACATGAATGCAATTAATGAAGATCTACTCGATGAAGGTAAAGCTCCTGCTAAGTTTGGACCAATTATGCTTGGCATCTCCAAATCTGCAGTTGAAACGGATTCCTTCTTGTCAGCAGCTTCCTTCCAGGAAACTACTAGAGTATTAACTGAAGCAGCTATTAAGGGTAAAGTTGACCACTTAGAAGGTTTGAAAGAAAACGTATTGATTGGTAAGCTCATCCCTGCTGGAACAGGTAGAGATTTTGATAGAGAAACATCTAGAAAAATCAATGATTTAGCGCAAAGAATGATTGAAGCACGTCATGAAAGAAATGCGAAATTCGAAGCTGAAGCAGAACCTACTCTTCCAGAAGATGTTGTTAATGTAAATAACGATAGAGAAGATTCAAATACAACTTCTGAAGAATAAAAACGAAAACTCTTATGATTGATTTCATAGGAGTTTGGTAAACCAAATTCTTATGGGGGAAGTCCAAAGTTTAGTGGGGACGACTTCTGGGGTTTACACCAAAAATAAAAGATGAAGATAAGACCATGGTTAGGTGGTTAAATCTTCATCTTTTTAAATGCTTAGGTCAAAGTAATGAATTTTTATTTAGTGATTATTTGTTCTTCTTTTTCGGAACACCTTGAATAGGTGTGTATTCTCTTTGAGACCAAAGTATTCTATTTCTAGCGAATTCAAAATTATCAATACCACGAGAATTAGAACGCAAAGAAGAAGGGATGTTATTAAATCCTTCCATAGGACCATTAGAAAGTCTTCTTAATCATTCACCATATTTTGTGTGTGAATCACCAGAAACGTAAGTGAACGAATTGATTATTTCTTTATGATATCTAAGTAATAGATTAGAAAAACTATTAAAGAAATTGATCTCACAATTCTTATAGATATCTATGATTTCATCCAAACGTTTGGAAGCCTCATCTAAATCATTAATGTAGTTTCCGTTAAAGTTTTCGTATATTTGTTTTAATTCAAGAATACGTGAGAATTTCGGATCAAGATCTAGGAACATCCTTGTCCAATCATAAGTGTCTAGATATTGATTAAGAAACCGATTGTAATGCCTTGGGAGGTATGTGATGTTGTTAGGATTCATAAGTAATACCCATTTGGCATTGTTGAGTATATAGACTTCTCTGCTTGTCTTTTGTGTTTCAAAATCATGATTGTTTCTATAATTCCTTTCTTCTAATTCTTTTCTATCTCTTTCCTGATATTTCTTTTTCACTTCATTGATATATCTGTTTATATAGGAAAGGATCCATTTGATGACATGGAAGGAATCAACGATAGAAACGGCATTTTTAAGATAAGTAGAGGCATAATTGATATATGGGTTATACATGTCAGAAACGATGTATTTAACACCATCACGTTCTTTCTTAGGAATCGACATCCAGTAGTTATGCATCTGTGCTTGTAGCCTGCTAGGAACGATATCAAGTATCTCACCAGTAACAAAGTCCATAATGACTACTGCATACTTTTGTTTAGGACCGATGTTTAAATAGACTTCGTCAATGGAAATGATTTCGGTAAGAGATAATCTTGGTAGATTGACATATTCTTCAAATATCTCATGAACATAAGTGTCAGATACATTGTATCGTGCTTCAACTTGCCTACATGTAAGATGAATATCTTTCATATCATTAATAATCATTAGTGGAACGATCTTTGTGTTCTTCTTACCAGGTTCAATAAATGAATATTGATCGGTGTAAGAATAATTACAACTTTTATTAGAACAATTCCATCTTCTACCAATCAATGTGATGTCTAAATCATATCCATCTTGTAATACAGGATTGTTAGGGTGTCTTATTAAACGTCCTTTAGAATGTAATTTTGAACCACATATAGGACAATAACAGACCGTTTTTGTTTTCTCGATTGTTACATATTTAGTATGACCTTCAATACGGAAGTCTGTGACTTCACAATCATTATCAGTTAAATTTAAAATTTCTTTAATAGCTGTGCTATTATAATTCATGTCTTCCTCCTTAATTTTGACTCAAGCAATCAAATAGTAAGAAGGATAAACAAAAAAGGCAAATCAATGCCTTTTTTAATATCTAAATTAGACCCCAAAAGTGAAGACCCCATTCGTTGACCCCAAAAGTCGAGACCCCGCTAGAGTTTGGTTAGCCTGAGCTTACGGAAAGGTAAGCTTTTTGTTTAAAAAAATAAAACTTATCTATATAATAACGAAGTAGCATAGCTACGAGTTCCGGGCATTTCCCCGCAGCTCTGCTGCGTAGATGCCTGAGCAAGATAACTGGAGCGTGAAAGCGCGACAGTTTACGCCGAGAAGACGAGGCGTATAATATCTTGAGAAGGGACGA
>CAVKTV010000003.1:0-39775 GCA_963659075.1 Lachnospiraceae bacterium
GAAGTATTAGTGAATACAGCTATTAATGCTTCTCTTCTTTTTTAGTTATACAAATTTTACAAAGTTGAGGTTGCATAAAATAAGATTCTCTTGAAAGCACTTACAACAATTTGTTATAGTTCTTACAGGAGATTTTTTTATGTTTACAAAGAAACAAATATTAGCACTTGTTGTGTGCTGTTTAATGATTGCTTCATCTGTTGGATTACTAACAAATACTTCTGGTATTTTCTTTACACCAATTGCCAGTGAATTGGGTGTGGGCAAAGGTGCAGTGAGCATGACACTTACAATATCAAATATATCTTATGCGTTTGGTGGCTTATTAACAGTGAAATTAATTCGAGAGAGAAATTTCAAAAGAAGAGTTTTGTTGTTTTCTGGTATATATGCGTTATGCACTGGATTGTTGTCTATTTGTAATTCTGTCATTCTTTTGTATGTATTAAACGCAATTAGAGGTTTATCTACTGGAATTGTTGGAATTGTATTAGTAACGATATTGATCAACAATCATTTTGAAAATGGCGTTGGTTTAGCGACGAGTATTGCGCTAGGATTCTCTGGACTTGCGGGAGCGATTCTTTCTCCAATATTATCATCTGTTATTTCTTCTATTGGATGGAGGATTACGTATGTAATAATAGCTTTTTTAGATTTATTATGTTATTTACCTTGTGTTGTATTACCAATATCTTTAAACAATAAAATTAAAGATATTGATGATACAAATGTAGAACAATCAATATCTACAAAGACAGTTGTTTTAACAACATTCCTTGTTGTCGCAATCTATTCTTTTATGATTGCGAGTGCGACAGCTTTACCACAACATTTTCCTTCAATGACATTAGATGCTTCGACAGGTGCTTTGATGGTATCTGTTTCCATGGTAATGAATACAACAGGTAAACTTGTTTTAGGTGTTGCTTCAGATAAATTGGGTATCGAAAAATCGTTGATGGTATATGGAATCTTAACATTGGTTGGCTTAGGAATTTTAGCGTTCTTCTCATCAAGTACGATTTGGATGTTGGTTGCTGCAGGTTTAGTTGGAATGGTGTATGCGATGTCTGCAGTTGGACCAGTGCTTTTATCACAGAATTTATTTAAGGATAGTTATAATTTGTATTATCCAAAAATTTCTTTGTTAGGAACCATTTCAAATGCGTTATTTACAACATTTGTTGGTTTCTTATATGATTTGAGTGGTTCGTATCATTCTTCAATTATCCTAGTTATGATATTAACTGTTATTGCGCTGGTAATGATTATTTGTTCAATAAAAATGAAAAATAAGAGCGATGCTCTTATTTGATGAGTTCTTGAATGATATAACTAGCTGCGATAAGTCCAGCTACGCTTGGTACAAAAGCAGTACTTCCAGGAACAGAACGTTTCTTAGAACCTTCTTCTGTATAGTGCGTTTTAATTGGTAATTCTTTAGAACAAACGACTTTTAGTTTATTGATGTGACGTTTTTTTAATTCATGTCGCATAACTTTAGCTAATGGGTCGTTTTTTGTTTTGTAGATATCTGTGATTTCTAGTTGGGTAGGATCTAATCGATTTCCACATCCCATACATGAAATAATTGGTGTTTTAACACTTTTTGCGTAACAAATCATATCAATTTTAGCAGTAACCGTATCAATTGCGTCTACAACATAATCATATTGTTTGAAATCAAATTCTTCTCGCTTTTCTGGAAGATAGAATGTTGTATATTTATGAACGATTGTATTTGGAGAAATGTCTTTGATTCTTCTTTCTGCTACGTCTACTTTATATTGACCAACCGTAGAATGTGTTGCGACGATTTGACGGTTGATATTACTAATAGCGACTGTATCGTTATCAATGATATCGATTTCTCCAATACCACATCTAGCTAAAGCTTCAACGACATATCCACCAACACCACCGATTCCAAATACGGCAACTCTTTTCTTGGATAGTTTTTCTAAACCTTCTTTTCCTAATACTAATTCTGTTCGAATAAATGGATTTTCAATCATTGGCTACTCCTGAAATAGTTTCTTTAAATTGACATCAAATGGTGGATAAACAATACCTTTTTCTGTGACAATTGCGGTCAATAAAGAATGATCTGTTACATCAAAAGATGGATTGTATTTTTTGATGTCTTTTAAGATCATAGGTTCTTGATACCACATAGAACCGATTTCTTCAGAATCTCTTAATTCAATGTGGATATCATCACCACATTTCGTATTAAAATCAATTGTAGAAGATGGTCCTAATGTATAAAAAGGAATATTGTAGTGTTTAGCTATAATAGCAACGCCACTTGTTCCTATTTTATTAGCGAAATCACCATTTGCGGCAATTCTATCGCATCCAACCATAACACATTGTATCTTTCCTTCTTTCATGACAATACTTGCCATATTATCACAAATAGAAGTGACATCAATTCCTGCTTTAAATAGTTCATAACTTGTTAATCGAGCACCTTGTAATAAAGGCCTTGTTTCATCAGAATAAACACGAATATTCATTCCTTTTTCATGTGCTAAATACATTGGTGCAGTCGCTGTTCCATAACCTAAACAAGCTAAATATCCTGCATTACAATGTGTTAAGATACCATCTCCATCATGTAGAAGAGTGACACCATATTCCGCAATCTTTTGATTCATTTCTAGATTTTCTTGATCAATGCGTTTTGCTTCGAGGATTAATTCTTGTTTTAAAGCTGGAATATCTGTTGCTTGATTTGTTATGAATGTTTTCATGCGATTCAAAGCCCATGAAAGATTCACTGCAGTTGGTCTACTTGTATTTAGATAGTCTGCGATTTCATTGAATTCTGTTTGGAAAGCGAGCACGTTTGATTCATTGATGGATTGTGCTAATACTGCCATTGCGTATCCGGCAAAAACACCAATTGCTGGAGCACCGCGTACTTGTAATAGCTTGATTGCTTTCCACATTTCTTCTTTTGTTTTTAATGTGAGATATTCTTCGTGATTTGGTAATCTTGTTTGATCTAAGATAATAAGTGAAGAAGCATCTTCATTGATTTGAATAACAGGTAATTGAGTCATGACTATCCTTTCTGTCCATAGTGGTAGAGAGCGAAATCTCTCATCCAATCAACATCATTTTGTTTGATGGAAATTGGTGTTCCAATGGATAATGCGTTGTAGTAAATTTGTGCGCTTGTTTCTAAAACTTTAGCGACTTTAAAACAATCTTTCATATCTTTTCCGACACAAACTGCACCATGATTACTTAATAAAACTGCTTGAGAATTTCCTAAAGCATGTAATGCGTTATTGGCGAGTTCTATGGATCCAGGCAAAGCATATTCTGCACATTTAACCTCACTTCCGATTGCTTGTGCCATTTCATCTGTAATCACAGGAATGGATTGATGTAATACAGAGAATACTGTAGAAGATAGAGGATGTGTATGTAATATCGCATTTACATCTTTTCGATTTTGATAAATCAAGATATGTAACATCTTTTCTACACTTGGTTTTCTAGTTCCTACTAGAATATTTCCGTTATGATCTAATACACAAATATCATCTTCATTTAATGTGTCATATGCCATTCCACTTGGTGTTAAATAGATTTCATGTGTTTCGGGATTCCTTAGAGAAATATTACCCCATGTTTCAATTGTTAGATCTGTGGCAGACATTTGCATGCCTGTTTCAATGAGTTGTTTTTTGTAGTTCATATTATTATTTTAATTATTTTTGGCTAAAGATGGAATGAAAATGTTTTCATAAAGAAATATGAAATATTTACAAATTATTTATTTAAAGAATTGACGCCCTGATTTTTGAATAGTATATTTGTTGCATACAAACCAATGATCAGGAGATCAAACATAGAAGGCAACTTCAAGAGAGTCGTGATGGTGGAAATCGACAGTGTAGCGCTATGCAAATGGACCTGAGAGGGCTGGATGAAAACAAGTGTGAGTACTTCCAGACGCAATGTCAGCGTTAAAGGACAGAAAATGTGATTGCATTTTCCAAGAAAGAGAGAAGATATTCTTCTAATTAAGGTGGTACCGCAGGCTTATATACGCTTGTCCTTAGCTGGACAGGCGTTTTTTGTTTCTATCACAGATGGAGAAAATGCAGAATATAAGGAGGGAAAAATCACATGAAAAAATTTATTACTTTATCTTTAGCAGCTACAATGCTCGCTAGCATGGTTGGATGTTCTTCAACATCTACTGCAACTTCTACATCATCTACATCAAGTGGTAAAACTTACAAGATCGCAGTTGTCAAACAATTGGATCACGCATCATTAGATGAAATCGCTAAGGCAATTACAGATGAACTAGATGCGATTAGTGAAAAAGAAGGTGTCACAATTGAATATGGTGATGTGTATTCTGGACAAAATGATCAAACAACATTACAACAAATTGGAACACAAGTTGTAAATGAAGGTGTTGATGCAATTATTCCAATTGCGACATTAGCAGCACAAACAATGACAGTTGCTTCAGATGGAGCTATTCCAGTTGTATATGCAGCGATTTCTGATCCAGAAGCTGCAGATCTTACAGACATTGATTATGTAACTGGTACATCAGATGCATTGAATACAGAACAAATCATGGAAATGATCTTAGCAGCAAACCCAGATACAAAAACAGTTGGTTTGTTATATTCAAAATCTGAAGCAAACTCTGAAAAACCAATTGAAGAAGCAAAGAAATACTTAGATGAAAAAGGAATTTCTTATGTTGAAGCAACAGGTAATACAGATGATGAAGTCAAACAAGCAGCAGCTTCTTTGATTGCTAGTAAAGTAGATGCAGTATTTACACCAACAGATAATGTTGTAATGGCTGCAGAACTTGCGATTGCGCCAGAATTTACAGATGCAGGTATTCCACACTATACAGGAGCTGACTCCTTTGTTAGAAATGGTGCATTTGCGACATGTGGTGTGAACTATACAGAACTTGGTAAAGAAACTGCAGATCTAGCTTATAAAGCAATCACAGAAGGAATTGATGCAACGGGATATGCTGGTAGTTATGAAGTAATGCCAGGTGGAATTATTACAGTAAATTCTGAGACGAGTGAAAAAGTTGGAATCAAATCAAGTGTATTCGCAGATTTTGGAACAGTTTCAGAAGTTGAAACAACAGAAGACTAATGGAGGAATAAATGGTTTATATCATACAGACAGCTTTACAACTTGGATGTGTTTACTCTTTTGTAGCACTTGCATTGTTTCTTAGCTATCGTGTACTTGATATCGCAGATCTTACAACGGATGGATGCTTTGTACTAGGAATGGCAGTATCAGTTTCCTTATGTGCAAACGGGCATCCGTTTGTTGGCGTTTTGATGGGGATGGTATCTGGTGCGTTAGCTGGAGTTGTTACGGCAATCTTACAGACAAGACTAGGTGTGCCTTCTATATTAGCTGGTATCGTAACAAACACAGGTCTTTATACAGTGAATTTAATGGCAATGGGTTGGAGCTCTAATGTTTCCTTATTGAAGAATGACACGATATTTTCTTTATTTAAAGAAACAAGAATTGGTGGATCTTGGAATACAATCATTCTCGCAGCGATATTTTCTGTTGTAGCGATGGTGTTTATGAAATGGTTCTTATCCACTAGGTTAGGTCTATCTATTCGTGCAACTGGAGATAACCAAGATATGGTATCTGCTTCTTCTATCAATCCTAAATTCACGATTACAATTGGACTAGTTGTTGCGAATATGTTTACAGGACTTTCTGGTGCTCTTGCAGGACAACTTCAAAAAAGTGCAGATATCAATGCAGGAACTGGAATCGTAACGATTGGTCTAGCGACTTTGATTATTGGTGAAACTTTGATCCAAGGGAAGAAATCTATTGGTAGAAATATTGTTGCGTGTTTAGTAGGTAATATTGTTTATCGTTGTATTTATGCATTTGTATTACAAACACATATCATTCCTGTTGAAGGATTAAAATTAATGACTGCTTTTGTTGTAGCACTTGCGATTGCTGCACCACATATGAAAGAAAACATGATCGTTATGAAACGTTCTAGAAGGGAGAAATATGTTAAAAATTGATTCTATTTCCAAAACATTTCATCCTGGAACGGTCAATGAAAAAGTAGCACTCAATGATTTTTCTTTAACAGTGAATGATGGAGATTTTATAACAATCGTTGGTTCTAATGGTGCAGGAAAATCCACTTTATTTAATTGTATCGCTGGTAATTTTCTTGTTGATAAAGGAAATATCATTCTAGATGATAAAGATATTACATTTGTTCCGAATTATAAACGTAGTAAATATATCGGAAGATTATTTCAAGATCCTTTAAAAGGTACTGCACCAAATATGACAATTCGAGAGAATCTAGCTTTAGCGTATCTTCGAGCAGGAGAAAAGAAAAAGATATTTTCTAGGATTTCTAAAAAAGATGAAGAAAATTTTAGAGATATCTTAAAACAATTAGATATTGGCTTAGAAGATCGTATGGATGTTCCAGTAGGTACGCTATCTGGTGGTCAAAGACAATCTTTAACTTTATTAATGGCAACAATCGTTCCACCAAAACTCTTATTATTAGATGAACATACAGCTGCCTTGGATCCTGAAGCAGCAGATAAAATCATGAAACTAACAAATCAAATCGTTTCAGAAAATCATATGACTTGTTTAATGATTACACATAATATGAAAGTTGCATTAAGTACTGGGAATCGTACATTAATGATGAGTAATGGAACAATCATTAAAGATCTATCACAAGAAGATAAAGAAACAATGCATGTGGAAGATTTAATGAAACAATTTAAAGATGCATTAAATGATGATCGTATCTTATTGACGGAAGATTAGTCTGGTACTAATCTTTTTGTTTGAGGAAGTGATTTTATGTCAAAAAAAGAGACAAAGACAAACGCAATGAGAATATTAGACCAAAATCATATTTCATATCAGATTCATACTTATGATGTATCTGACGACATGATTGATGGTGTATCTGTTGCAAAAAAATGTGGTGAAGATCCAGAACAAGTATTTAAAACATTAGTAACTGTTGGGAATGATAAAAATTATTATGTATTTGTTATACCAGTAGCTGAAAAGTTAGATTTGAAAGAATGTGCGAAAGCAGTTGGTGTGAAAAATGTAGAAATGATTCCGCAAAAAGAATTGTTGGGTTTAACAGGTTATATTCATGGTGGTTGTTCTCCAATTGGAATGAAGAAAAAGTTTGAAACAGTATTTGATGAAACGATTGTTCTATTTGATGAAATTCTTGTTTCTGGTGGTAGAGTCGGTACACAAGTAGAAGTATCTGTTGGAGATCTAATTCGAATCACAGATGGGAAAGTAAAAGCTATCACAAGAAATTCATGAAAATGATAAGGAATATTATGACTTTTGTGATATGATACAAATGTAAAAGGAACTACCGATAAACGGTTGATTCCTAATATTCAGAATGACGGCTAGAACATTGGGAATTGCTTAGCGGTCATTTTTCTTTTTGGTTTCGAGATATTCCACCAATGCCAATACAAACTGTAATATGTTAATAACTAACGCTATTACGCTGATAATTTCTATCATTGTCATATGCACGTTCCTACAAGAAGATATTCTGTTGAAGATTTAATTCGTATCACAGATAAAAAAGTAAAATCTATCACAAGAAATTCGTGAAAAAGATAAGAAATATTTTAGTTGTTGTGATATGATACAGATGTAAAAAGGAACTACCGATAAACGGTTGATTCCATGATTTGATCAAATGACCACTATCATATTTGGAAGTCTGTTAGCGGTCATTTTTCTTTTTGGCTTCAAAATATTCTATCAATGCCAATACAAACTGTAATATGTTAATAACTAACGCTATTACGCTGATAATTTCTATCATTGTCATATGTATGTTCCTACAAGAAGAGGAACAAAAGATTTTTCCTCTTCTGCTTTTCCTTTCTATGAAACAAAAAACATTTGAGGAATCAACCGCTTACCGTAATGGTAGCTCCAATATACTATTCACAAAAAAATGATGAAATCCTTAAAATCTTATATGAATTTTCATATTTTATTGTATTTTCACAAAACTAGACACAATGTCTGATATAATGGAACCATGCAAAAGAAATTAATGAAAATGATACTTGCGGTTTCTTCCGCAATTCTATATATCAATCCTGTTGTTTTAATAGCGGAAAGTAATCCATGTGATTCTGATCCATATAGTGATGCTTGTAAAACATATTCTGAAAACCAAAAGAAAAAAGTACAAGAAAGTTCAGAAAAAGCAGCGCAGGATAAAGCTGATGCTGAAGCGAAATTAGCAGAAATCAAAGCGAAAAGAGATGAGATTGCGGCGGATATCGTTGCCTATAAAGAAGAGATTGCTGGATATCAAGCTGAAATTGATACATTAAATACTACGATTTCCGAACTAGAAACAAAGATTTCAAGTAAACAAGCAGAGATAAATGATACGCAAGCTAAGGCGGATGCAAAACAAGTAGAGATTGATGAAACACAAAATCAAATATCTGAAATTGGAACAAAAGTAAAAAGTAGAATGGCTTCTTCTCAATCGGGTATGAGAATTAATAAAACATTCTCTATCTTAATGGGAGCTTCAACTTTCACTGAATTCTTACGTATCGCAAATGGTTTGAGTGATATTAATGCGTATGATAATGAAACAACAAATCAATTAGTAACGTTATCTTCACAACTGAAAACAGAGAAAGAAGAATTAGATACTTTAACTGCTTCTTTACAAATCCAAAAAGAAGAATTAGATGCAAGTCAACAAGAACAAGAATCTCAAAAAGAAGTACTAGAAATCAAACAACAACAGATTCAAGTGTTTGAAGATGCTGCAGAAGATTCAGCAGCTGAATTGGAAGCACAAGGTGAAAAGATTTCTTCTACTGTTAGTACATTACAAGCAACAATCAGTGCGAATTCAGCTAAGATGGATGAACTACAAGCTGCTATTGATAAAGCAAATTCTCCTAAACCAGAAGAAAAAACTGATGGAAATGATGATTCTTCTAGTACAGATTCTAGTAGTGGTAGTACAGACAGTAGTACAAGTTCTTTTGGTCAATCTGGTTGGACAAACCCAGTTCCAGGAGCGTATCGCAGTGCAGGTACATGGAACTATCCTGGTGGTGGTAAACACTTAGGATATGACTTTGCGGCTTCACAAGGTACAACAATACGAGCTGTCGGAGATGGCATCGTTATTGTTAGTGCGGATGGTGCTACAGAAGGATATTTAGGAAGTACGGCACATGGAAATGGTGGATCTAGTGGTGGTGGAAACCAAATCTATTTATTAACAGTTGTAAATGGTTCGTTATACGCAGTGAAGTACCTACATATGCAGTATGGTTCACCAATAGCTTTAGGCACACAGGTAAAAGCTGGTGATTATATTGGTAGAGTAGGCGCAACGGGCAATGTTACGGGTCCGCATTGTCATATTGAAATCTTCTATTTAGGAGATGCATCCAACTTCGCAAATTACTTAAGAACATGGAATGGTGATTTAGCATTTGGATGTGGATGGGCTGGTAGTTATGGTGGATATGGTAGAAGATGCCAAGATGGCTATGGTGCTCCATGTAGAATTAGACCTGAAAATGTTATTGGATAAGTGATTAGGATCTCAGAAATGAGATTCTTTTTTCTCTCTGTAAATGAATAATAATTCAATTGTGAATGTATTTTAGAATTGGTAAAATAATAAAAAGATATTTAAAGGAAGGTAATATTAATAAGCAACTTGTGATAGAACTATGTGGTTTTTCTGATAAACAAGCTCGTAATATTTTGGATAAATTAAGAAGTGAAGGCTATATTGTCTTGGTGAAAAAAGGCAAATCTTCAAAGTATATTTTAAGAACCCAATAGACTTATGGGGATTTATTGAAACATTAAAAGGGCGCGAAAAGGGCGCGAATAAACTGAAAAGGGCACGAAAAGGGCGCGTTAAAATAATCTTTAGAATTGGAATCTCATTCGGTTGAGGTTCTTTTTTTAGGTGATTTGTGTATGATAGTACTATGAAAAGATTCTTTAGATTTTTACTGATTTGTGGTGTTATAGGATTCGTTTATTTGTGTTGGAACACAGATAGTGTATTATATGATTTAAAAGAATATTTTGGAATGAAGGAAGAATCCTATCAAACGTATGATACCGCATGGAATATTTATTATGATTCTTTAACAGAAACAGAGAAAAAGATATATGCGAAGATGATAGAATGTGCGAATAACTATGAAGAATCATGGAAACCATTTGATACATCTATTACAGAAGAAAATATAGAAAATGCCTATACTGCAGTTCTATATGATCATCCAGAATTGTTTTGGGTAGATCAAGGATATTCTTATCAGTATTTAGAAAATATGGGCATTGTTGAAGTGAAGCTTTCTTATAATGAAACGATTGATAATATTAATGAAGCGAAACAATTATTTGATTCATCTGTTAATACGATATTAGAAAATGCGAATATGTATGAAAGTGATGAAGAGAAAGAAAGATATGTCCATGATGCTTTGATTGATATGATAGAGTATGATGAATCTGCTTCTTTAAATCAATCTGCATATTCTGCTTTGGTGAATCATAGAACAGTTTGTGCAGGCTACGCAAAAGCATTTAAATATTTGATGCAGAAATTGGATATCCCTTGTTATTTTGTTGTGGGACAATCAGAAGGACAACAACACGCTTGGAATCTTGTTTATATAGATTCTAGATGGATGAATGTTGATGTGACATGGGATGATGGCTTAGATGATCCGTATTATTTCTTTAATAAAAATGATTCCTTTTTTGAGGAATCACATAGTAGAGATTTGATTAGTCAGACTTTACCGACTTGTGAGTAATTTTATAGATGATGTATGTGATGATAGCTCCAGTTATAAAACCAAACATATCTAATAGAACATCTGTAATACAACCATTTCTATCTGGTATGAAATGTTGTATGGTTTCATCAATGGATGGTGTAAGTATCCAAAATGATAAGAAATTAATGGTTTTGTTTTTAAATAATGGTTCTAATTGAATTCCAATATAAACTAAGATTCCTAGACCTGCATATTCTGTGAAATGTGCAGCTTTTCTAATGGAATGGTGGAATGTATCATATTGAATTTGTATGTTTAATTGCTGTAATAAAGATAATAAATAGGTTGTTAATCCACCAGAAATAGAACTGCTTTTTTCTCCAATTGTTAAAGAGTTTGAAAAGATAAAAAGAATATATAGAAATATGAGTATCCAAAAATATTTGCGTTTCATACATGTTATAATACATAAGTTGTGAGGGAAAATTCAATGAAAAAGATAACGAATGTATTACTGGTTATCGTTGGAACATTTATTTTAACGATTTCAGTAGAGTTTTTTATTCTTCCATATCATATTTTATCTGGAGGAGTTGCTGGTATTGCGGTAGCGTTTGAACCATTCTTTCATATAGATGAAACATTGGTCGCAAATATATTAACAGTTGCCTTATTGATTATAGGAACATTAATATTAGGAAAACAATTTGGGTTAGATACGTTATTATCTTCTTTATGTTATCCAGTGTTTACAACACTGTTAGCGCAAATCCAGCCAATGTTTAATATCAATGTAGATCCAATTTTAGCTAGTTTTTATGCAGGATTGTTTGGCGGAATTGGAATTGGTCTAGTTATGAGAGCGGGTGCTTCTACTGGTGGAATGGATGTACCACCACTTATCGCAAATAAATTAACAGGATTAAAAATATCACAAGGTGTCATTATTACAGATGGATTAACAGTATTGATTGGTGTTGTTGCCTATGGAGTTGATGCCGCGCTTGTTGGATTGATTTCTGTGTTTGCTTCGGGATACGCAATTGATAAAGTATTATCACTTGGCGCTGGTAGTAACGCTAAGAGTGTTACGATCATCTCTGAAAAGTGGAAAGAAATTGCGGATGAAATCATGGATCAAATGGACCGCGGTGTAACTTTCTTACAAGGTGAAGGTGGCTACCAAAATGAAGAAAAGAAAGTGATTCTTTGTGTTGTTAGTTCAAAAGAATATTCACGTTTAGTAGAAATAATTAATTCTATTGATAATAGAGCGTTTACGATTACGACGGATGCATCTGATATGCATGGTGAAGGTTTCACTTACCCATCACCAACAATCTAGTGTTCTGTGATAGAATATATTTGGTTTTTAATGTGAAAGGGGAACTTGCATGATTGAATGTGAACATGTATACAAACAGTATAAAAATGGAACAAATGCTTTGTATGATGTAAATTTTAGTGTAAAACAAGGCGAATTTGTTTATATTATTGGGCCAACAGGTTCTGGTAAATCTACATTGATTAAGCTTTTGGATGGTGAAGAAGTTCCTACAAAAGGTAAAGTGGATGTCGTTGGAATCAATGTAGGAAAATTAAAGAGAAAACAAGTTCCTATTTATAGAAGAAATATAGGTGTTGTATTCCAGGACTTTAGATTACTCCCTACAAAGACAGTTTTTGAAAATATTGCGTATGCTTTAGAGGTTATCAATATGAAGAAACCTCAAGTTCAAAAACGAGTGAATGAAGTGTTAGAAGTCGTTTCTTTAAAGGAAAAGAAAGATTCATTTCCACATGAATTGTCTGGTGGACAACAACAGCGTATTGCGATTGCGCGTGCAATTGCCAATCGTCCAAAGGTGTTGATTGCGGATGAACCTACGGGTAATCTTGACCCAGCGAAATCAGATCAAATCATGAGTCTATTGGAAAGAATCAATAAGCGTTATGGAACAACAATTTTAATGGTTACGCATGATTTGACACTTGTAAATAAACATCGTAAGAGAACAGTTGTTTTAGAACATGGCCATATTGTGGCAGATCTTGCGGAAGGAGGTTATGTCCGTCATGATCAGTAGACCTATTAAAGAAGGATTTTCTGGTGTTGGAAGACACTTAGCGATGTCAATTAGTTCTGCGATTGCGGTAACAATTACATTGATTATTATTTCATTGTTTGTGATTTTCTCCTTGAACGTACAGAATTTCACAAAGAATATTGAATCTTCTATGGAAATCTCTGTTATGGTTGCGTATGACAGTGAAGATAAAGAAGATACGATCAAACAACAAATTGAAGCGATTGATGGTGTTAAAACAGTTACTTTTTCTGATAAAGCACAAGAGTTTCAATATTATATCGATTCTTTTGAAGATGAAGCGACAAAAGAAGCATTTGAACCATTTAGAGATGATAACCCAATGCATGATGCTTTCTATGTAGAAGCAGAAAGTGGCGATCAAATTACAGATATTGCCAAAACGATTCAAAATATTGATGGGGTTTCTGAAGTGAACTATGGTGGTCAATCTACTGTATCTATGGTTGATACAATGTCTGCGATTCGTAAGATTGGTGGATTCTTAGTTGCAGGATTGACAATTTTGGCAATCTTCTTGATTCAAAATACAATCAAATTAACGATTTCTGCACGTAAAGATGAAATTACGATCATGAGAAATGTTGGTGCTACGAATTCATTCATTCGTTCTCCATTTGTCATTGAAGGAATTATCATTGGTGTATTAGGAGCAATCATTCCAGTTGGATTAACAATTTGGGGATATACATTCTTATATAAACAAACAGGTGGCTTTATTGTTTCTAATATGTTTAAACTTGTTAAACCAAATCCATTTATCTATTACGTAGGTGGTGTTCTATTAGGACTAGGTGTTGTTGTAGGTCTGATTGGTTCCATTTTATCTGTTAACCGTTATTTGAGGTGGAAGAGATGATACGTAAGATCATTCAATTGATCAATTGTATTGCCTTATCAATGTTGTGTTGTATAACACCAATAACGATTTTTGCGGAAGAAGATTATTCTGATACAGATTATTGGAGCAATTATTGTAAGAAAGCTACAACAGAAAACCAAGAAGCTTGTAAAGGATACGCAAAATATTTGGAATCTAAAAAGTCAGATGCGCAAGAAGAATTAAAACAGATTCAAGCGAATATCGAACAAATTCAAGCAAAGTTAGAAGAATATGATTCGCAATTAAAACAATATCAAGCTGACATCACAGAATTACAAACAAGTATTGATCAAAAACAATCTGAAATAGACGCAAAACAGGTAGAAATTGATACAAAACAATCTGAAATTGACGCTACACAAGCACAAGTAGATACATTGAAAGAAAAAGTGAAGACAAGAATGACAAATTCTCAATCTTCTATGCGTTTATCAAAATATATAGATATCTTGATGGGTGCATCTACTTTCACGGAATTTATTCGTATCGCTAATGGCTTGAATTCTATAACACAATATGATGAAAGTACATTGACACAATTGGCTACTTTAGTGAATCAATTGAATACTGAAAAACAAGAACTTGAAAACGCAAAAACAGAAATGGAAGTAGCGAAACAAGAACTTGTTGTTCAACAAAATGATCTTGAAGCAAAACAACAAAGTATTCAATTATTGATTGATGCACAAGAAGCAAAAGCAGCTGAATTAGAAGCACAAGGTGATACGATTTCATCTAATATTGATTCTATCAAGTCGATGATTTCTAATATTGATTTAGATGGTGTTGTTGCGGCAGAAGGTTGGACAAATCCTGTGCCTGGTGCGTATCGTAGTGCTGGTACATGGAACTATTCTGGTGGAGGCAAACACTTAGGATATGACTTTGCGGCAAGTGCTGGAACAGAAATACGTGCAGTCGCAAATGGTGTCGTTATTAACAGCGCAGATGGTTGTAACTATGGTGGTCTTGGTTCAACTTGCCATGGAACTGGTGGATCAAGTGGTGGCGGAAACCAAGTGTATCTTGTAGTTGTAGTAGGAGATACATTGTATGCGGTGAAGTACTTGCATATGCAGTATGGTTCACCAATTGCCACAGGTACAAAAGTAACAGGAGGAGATTATATTGGTAGAGTTGGTTCTACTGGTAACTCTTCTGGACCACATTGTCATATTGAAATCTTTAAGATTGGATCAGCTTCGGATTTCTCTTCTTATGTAAAGAATTGGAGCGGTGATCTAACGTTTGGATGTGGATGGGCTGGAAGCTATGATGGATATGGTAGAAGGTGTGAAGCTGGATATGGTATTCCATGTAGAATCAGACCAGAAACAGTTTTTGGATAGATGTGTTATGATAGGGGAGCTTTTTAAAAAGCTCCTTTTGTGAAGGTGAAGTTATGAGTGAAAATAAAGTGGAAGAAAAAGATGAAGAGTTAAAAACGATAACTCTAAAAAAATATGTTTGGCCAGATGAAGCTGCATTAAAAGAAGAAAAAAAGAAAAATAAAAGACTAAAAAAGATTGCGGTTATGATTGGTGTTTTATGTATCTTTGTTGGATGGTTTGGTGGTTCTATTCTACCTTATGGTTTTACAACTTCTTTAAGAAACTTAATTAAAAACGGAACAACAATGAGTTCATCCAATAAGATTCAAGAAGTATTGGAAATCATGGAAAATGATTGGTATTTTGGTAGTGATGTCGATGACTTGGATGGTCGATTGGTAGATCAAGCTCTAACAGGTATCACAACAAACTCTGAAGATAAACATACACAATATATGACAAAAGATGAAATGGAATCTTTTACGCAATCTATCAATCGTAATTATGTTGGAATTGGTGTGCAATATATTAATACAGATGGTACGGCAATCGTAGAAAAGGTGTATAAAAATACACCTGCAGAAAAAGCTGGTGTACAACCTGGAGATATCATTCATACAGTTGATGGTGAAGATATGAGTGGTAAAACGAGTGCTGATATCAAAGCGGCAGTACAAGGTGAATCTGGCACTACAGTAACGATTGGTTTTATTCGAGATGGTAAGAATATTGCCTTGAAGATTACACGTGAAGAAGTTTCTTCTACTGTCTATGGAGAAATATTAGATAATAATATTGGTTATTTACAATTATATCAATTTGGTTCAACGACACCTGATGAAGTGAAATCATATTTAGATGATTTTAAAGATGTGGATGGTTTAGTCATTGATTTGAGAGATAATGGTGGTGGATATCTGGATTCTGTAGAAGGTGTTTCTTCATGTTTCTTAGAAAAAGGAACGAAAGTTATGAGTCAAGAATATTCTAATGGTGAGAGTCGAGAAACAGATACAAAGTCTGACAAATATACAGATATTAAAAATATCGTTATTCTAACAAATGGAAATACTGCTAGTGCTGCAGAAGTTTTAACACTTGCCTTAAAACAACAAAGAGATGACGTAACCATTGTAGGAACTACAACATATGGAAAAGGAACTGTTCAAGTAAGTAAGATGTTTGATGATGGTTCTGCCATTAAATATACAACAAGTAAATGGTTATCTCCTGATGGAACATGGGTCAATGGAGTTGGTATTACACCAGATGTAGAATTAAAATTACATGATGTTTTTTATCAAACATTTTCAAATATGGAAGAAGATGATTCTTATAGTGTGGATAGTGTTGCGGACGCAATAAAAGATGCACAATTGTGTTTGGATTATTTAGGTTATAGTGTAGATCGTACAGATGGATATTTCTCTAATAATACTGGTACAGCTTTAAAACAATATAAAGAAGAACATAATTTAGAAACAAATGAAATATTGGACAAAGATACGTATGATAGTTTGCGCTCTGCGGTAATCCTAGATTGGAATACAACAAGAACACACGATACACAATTACAGAAAGCTCAGGAAATACTACATGGCTGATAAATTTGAACTTGTTTCACCATTTCAACCAACCGGTGATCAACCACATGCGATAGATGAATTGTGTACTGCGTTACAAGAAGGCAAGAAAGAACTTGTTTTGGAAGGTGCTACAGGTACTGGTAAAACTTTCACGATGGCAAATATCATCGCAAAGATGAATCGACCAACACTTGTTTTTTCTCATAATAAAACATTAGCGGGACAATTGTATTCGGAATTCAAAGAATTATTTCCACATAATCGTGTGGAATTCTTTGTTTCTAATTTTGATTATTATCAACCAGAAGCCTATGTTCCAAAAAGCGATATGTATATTGAAAAGACTGCCGCAATCAATGAAGAATTAGATATGTTTCGTGAATCAACATTAAATTCTTTATTAGAAAGAAGAGATACGATCGTAGTCGCTTCAGTAGCGTGTATCTATGCAGCGAGTGATCCTATTGAATATAAAAACATGTTTATGACGATTCGTGTTGGTGAATCGTATGAAAGAAATACATTATTAAAAAAATTTGTTGAATTACAGTATACGAGAAATGATTTAGAACAAAGTAGAGGTACGATTCGTGTAAGGGGAGATGTGATTGATTTAACACCATCTTATACAGACCAATTTAATATTCGTATTGAAATGTTTGGAGATGAAATCGATCGTATTACAGAAGTGGATCCTTTAACAGGAAAGACATTAAACGTATATCAGTTCTATAGCATCTTTCCGGCATCTGGATACGCAAGAAGTAAACAAGCAATGTTAAGAGCTTGTAATGATATTGAAGAAGAGCTAGAAGAACGTTTAAAGTATTTTAAAGAAAATAATAAGTTGTTAGAAGCAGAACGTTTGGAACAAAGAACACGTTTTGATTTAGAAGCATTAAGAGAAAATGGATATTGTTCAGGTATTGAGAATTATTCCATGCATATTGATGGTAGAAAACCAGGGCAAAGACCTTGGAATCTATTTGATTATTTTCCAAAAGATTTCTTATTGTTTGTGGATGAATCTCATGTATCATTGCCACAGATAAGAGGTATGTATAATGGTGATCGACAAAGAAAATCTGTACTTGTTGAATATGGTTTTCGTTTACCAAGTGCTTTAGATAACCGTCCTATGACATTTGATGAATTTGAAGGAATGGTCAATCAAGTTGTATATTGTTCCGCAACACCTGGTGAATATGAACTCGAAAAAGTAGATCATCAAGTAACAGAACAGATCATTCGTCCTACAGGACTATTAGATCCACTCATTACAGTTAAACCAACCAAGGGACAAATTGATGATATATCAGAAGCTCTACAAGAAAGAATCAAAAGAAAAGAACGTGTTTTGATTACGACTTTAACAGTTCGTATGGCAGAAGATCTTACACAATACTTACAAGAAAGAGGATTTCATATTGCGTACTTGCATCATGAAACAAAGACACTAGAAAGAACACAAGTGATTCAAGACTTACGTGTAGGAAAAGTAGATGCAATTGTTGGAATCAACTTATTAAGAGAAGGATTGGATATTCCTGAAGTATCTTTGGTATGTATTTTAGATGCAGATAAAGAAGGATTCTTAAGGAGTCAAAGATCTTTGATACAAACCATCGGTAGAGCGGCACGTAATGAACATGGTGAAGTATATATGTATGCAGACACGATTACAGATTCTATGCGTATCGCAATTGAAGAAACCGAAAGACGTAGAAAAATACAAGAAGCATATAATAAACAACATGGCATTACTCCACATACTGTCGTAAAGAAAGTGGATGAAGTGATTCGTGGCAAAGAAACAAAAGAAATGGCTACGAAGTACATGTTGAAAAAGAATAAGACAAGTAAGAAAGACAAAGCTGCATTATTAGAAAATATGCGCAATGAAATGAAAGATGCTGCGGCACATTTAGATTTTGAAAGAGCTGCAGAATTAAGAGATATGATCTATGAGCTACAATCCGAAGACTAGTATCGAAAAATGAATCGATTAAGTGTACAATTGTAACAAGATGTTAGAGGTGATTTGAATGATTGATTATGAAAAAATACAAGCAAAAGCTGCATTAGATATGCGACCAAGTGGAATTCGTAAATTTTTTGCGCTTGCTTCAGAAATACCAGATTGTATTTCGCTAGGCGTAGGAGAACCAGACTTTCAAACACCTTGGGCGATACGTGAATCCGCAATTCATTCTCTAGAAATAGGTAGAACAAAATATACATCTAACGCTGGATTATTGCCATTACGTACTGAAATTACACATTTTCTAAAAAGAAGATATGCGTTGAACTATGATCCAGATCAAGTGTTGGTTACAGTCGGTGGCTCTGAAGCAATTGATCTAGCGATTCGAATGCTTGTAGAACCAGGAGATGAAGTAATCATTCCTGAACCATGTTATGTATCTTATGATCCAATTACTACATTAACAGGTGGTAAAGTTGTTCCTATTCAATGTACAGAAGAAAATGAATTTCGTGTTACACCAGAACAAATTAAAGAGAAGATTACAGATAAAACAAAACTATTGATCCTATCATATCCGAATAATCCTACAGGAGCGGTTTTAAGACATGTAGATCTAGTTGGAATTGCGAATGTATTAAAGGATACGGATATCATTGTTTTATCGGATGAAATCTATGCGGAACTTGTTTATGGAGAAGAAAAATATGAATCCATCGCTTCTATTGAAGATATGAAAGAAAGAACGATCGTTGTGAATGGATTTTCAAAATCCTTTTCTATGACGGGATGGAGACTTGGATACGCAGTTGGACCACAAGCATTAATTGATACAATGACAAAAATTCATCAATCTTGTATCATGTGTTCTCCAACAACATCACAATATGCTGGTATCACGGCTTTAACAGAATGTGATGAAGAAATCCAATTGATGAAAAATGAATATGATTTTAGAAGAAAGTATTGTGTTCGTAAATTGAATGAGATGGGATTACATACATTTGAGCCTAGAGGTGCATTCTATGTGTTCCCTAATATTTCTTCTTCGGGAATGAGTAGTGATGAATTTTGTATGAAATTATTAGAAGCAAAAAATGTCGCAATCGTACCTGGTACTGCTTTTGGGCAAAGTGGTGAAGGATTTGCGAGAATATCTTATGCATATTCATTAGAACATTTACAAACAGCATTAGGAAGAATTGAAGAATTCTTGTCAGAAATAAAGGAGTGAATCATGGATACAAAAAAATTATTGGAATTATTAATTGATAATCCACGTACAACAGTAACAAGTTTAGCTGATATCTTAAATGATACAGAAGAAAACGTGGAAGGTGAAATCAAAAAGTTAGAAAATGATAAAGTGATTTGTGGATATCATACAGTTATTAACTGGGATAAAACAAATGAAGAACATGTAGATGCAATCATTGGTGTTCAAGCTTCTTCTGAAAGAGGATTTGGATATGATAAGGTAGCTGAAAAGATTGCACGTTTTCCAGAAGTCTCTTCTCTTTATTTGATGAGTGGTGGCTATGAATTCTTTGTGAATATCAATGCGAAAACAATGCGTGAAGTTGCAGATTTCGTTGGACAAAAATTAGCACCAATTGAAGGCGTTACAGGAACAATGACAATGTTTGTATTAAAGAAATATAAAGTGCATGGTGTAGCGTTGGATATGGAAAGTGAAGTTGAAGACGATCGTCAAATTATATCCGCTTAATTTATGAATAAGTATCTTGTATTTGATTGGGGTGGTACTTCATTAAAGTATGCCTGTATGAGCGATTCTGCTGAAATCTTAGAAAAAGGAAGTGTTCCAACACCGAGTAAAAAAAGCACAAAACAAGAATTTTATGATTTGATTGATTCTATCATTCGAAAATATCCAAACATTGATGGGCTTGCGATATCTTCAACAGGTGTTATTGATAGTGAAAAAGGTTATGTGAAAACGATTGGTGCATTACCATTTTTAGATAACACCTCTTTAGTAGAAGATTTATCAAATAAATATCAAGTAAAGGTTTCTATTGAAAATGATGGAAGATGCGCTGCATTAGCGGAATTGTGGTTAGGAAATTTATCCGATATTGATGATGGTGCAGTAGTCGTGATTGGTACGAATATTGGTGCAGCTATTATATTGAATCATCAATTAAGAAGAGGGAAACAATTCTTGGCTGGTGAAATGTGCGCGATGTGTTGTGATGAACATCATCAAGATGATCCATATAGTTATATTGGACAACATGGTACTCCATATTTATGCAAATTGATTCAAAATAAGAAATCAATGACTGATTCTATTGATGGAATACAAGCATTCCGTTTGATTCATGATGGAGATAAAGATGCAATTATAGCGTTACATGAATATACAGATTTACTCGCAATACAAATATTTAATTTAAATATTCTATTAGATTTAGAAAAAATCGTTATTGGTGGTGGTATTTCTGAACAGAAAGAATTAATGGATTCTTTAAAAGAATCTATTAAGAATCTATCAAAGATTCATCCTGACATTGTGAAAGGCATTCAATATCCATTACCTAATATTGATGTTTGTAAATTTCACAATCAAGCAAATCTAATTGGTGCTTTATATCATTTCTTGTATGAATGATCTAATAAATGTAAAGAAAGAATCAAACCTATCACATAGATCCATTCTGAGATTCCTGTGATTGCGGAATACGTCAAAACAAAACCGCAGGATAAAATACAACAACAAATATAAAAATAAGTAATTTGTTTAGAGTACCAATAGAATGGATAAAGAGAAATATTTAAGTATACAAGTGTAGTTATCGCAAATAATAAATGAAATTGTGATGTGAGACTTCCAGTATTGGAATATGGCATGAATGTAGTTATACAAATGAGAAGAAACAGAATATACATATTTTGTTTCTTTTTTAAATGGTATAAATGAATCATTAATAGGAGAGTGAAATAAGCACATAAGATAATTGCGTATATTTTAGTAGAAGATTGATTTAACAAACCAGTGAAATTAAATTGTATTGGATCGTGTATCCACATAAAAATAGTGAAAATCAATATGAATAGATAATCTAACAAAGAAAAGAATAATTTCATGACTGTATTATAAAAAATGTGTGAAAAGATTACAATTTTCTATTGCGTATTCAAAAATAATTTAATACTATATTTGTCGTACAAAATGTACAGAAATCTGACCGCCTAATTCATAGGCCAAGGCTACACGGACGGCCGGGTCAAATGCCGAAAACCAGTTGAAGAGACTGGAACCGTATTTAGTGGAATACGGAAGGGTATTAACCCTTATTGATTGAGTTAAAAGCTCAGTTTTATAAAGATATATCTTATATACCTTATGAAATGATCAATAAGTAGGCGTTTCTGTTACAGAAAGTGCAAACATAGATGGATTTTAAGACGGGTATATAAGTATCTGTCTTTTTTTGTGAAACATAGGAGGGGAAAATGAAAAAGGTATTCACGAAAAGTCTATGTATTGCCTTATTGGCAACAACTGTCGGATGTTCTGATAATGCAGGACAAACATCTAATCTATTTTACGAAGAGGATGTGAAAAAGTATGTTGATGCAATTGATATGGATTATGCATATCAATTAACAGAAACGTTATCTACAGATACATCTATGCATGATAATGCATTGGGATTTCGAACAAGTGGTTCTGAAGCTGAAAATAAAGCTGCAGAATTTATTGCCAAGGAAATGGAAAATATTGGATTGCAGAATGTTGAAATGGAACCAATTACTGTTGATAAATGGCAATTCAATGGTGCTTCATTAACATTAAAAGATTCTGATTTATCTTTAGAACCAGTTTCTTATATGGTCAATGGAACAGATAAGAAAGGAATTACAGCAGAAATTGTTGATGTTGGTGAAGGTTTTGCGGCAGATTATGAAGGAAAAGATGTAGAAGGAAAAATCGTTCTATGTGGTGTGGACCAATATAATGAATCATGGATCGATGGATATATTTATGAGGCACAACAACATGGAGCAATTGCGTTAGTGACATATGATTTAGATGGTTATGGAAGATATAGTGATGATAATCATCAAATTCAAGATGTTTGTTGTGAAGATATAATGCCAACAGTCATTATCACAATGAATGAATATAAACAATTGAAAGAAGAACTAGAAAAAGGAAATACAAATTGTACTTTGACAGTTGATAGTGAAATGGAAGTGAATGGTGGGACAAGTTATAACGTTGTTGGTTATATTCCTGGAAGAAATCATGATCAACAGATTATCTTTGCTGGTCACTATGATATGTATTTCACTGGTTTTCAGGATGACTGTTCTGCAATTTCAGCAGCTATGTCTATGGCTAAAGCGATGATTGATAGTGATTATGTTCCTGAAAATGATATTGTTGTTGTAGCACATGGCGCAGAAGAATGGGGCGCAAGTGGAACGGAATTTGACTGGACAAGAGGAGCATATGAATGTATTTATAATACACATCCTGAATGGGCTAATAAAACATTAGCGATGTTTAATTTTGAACTTTGCGCATTTGATGATGGAAATGATACATTTGCGGTAACTTGTGTTCCAGAATATTCTTCTTTTGTGAAAGAAATGGTTGAAAGTGGTGTTTTAGATGAAGCGGTTAAGGATTTTGGGAATGGCATTTTAGTGGATACGTATGATACTTCTACAATGGAAGATGGCGTAACTTATAGAGGTGCTGGTGTTCCATATTTCTTAAATACAACAGATACATGTGTTGATACAGAAACAGAAGAAGGAACATATTCTTGGACGCAGTTACATTATCATACAGAAAGTGATGATGCTTCTACGTATGATGAAAAGACTATGAAGGGTAATATTGGTGTGTATGGTGCACTCGCAATCGTTATTGATCAACTTCCTGTTATTCAATTAGATTTTACAAGAACATATAATGATTTGAAAAATAGTTATGATGAAAGTTATGGTGAAGAAGCAGGAATTGATAATGATGAATGGAATACTGCATTGGAAGCATTCAAAGAGTATGTAGAACAATTACAAAGTGAAGGTAATGAAATCACAGATAGATTTTTGTCCGCTAAATCAGATGAAGATAGAGATGCAATTCGTCAAGAAGGAAAAGAATATTCTGAAAAAGCATTAAATGTGTTTAAACAAATACAAGATTACTTTGTAGGAATTGAATTTTCAAGTAATGTAGTTATTAAACATGAAGGTTATTTAAATAATTTAACAATTCTTGATGGTGTAATTAATGCATTAGAAAATAATGAATTAACAAATGATGATGGCACAGGTGCATTAGATATCGCATATCAATTGAATGCATTGTGTGAATACAATTACTACTTATTTTCTTATGATGCCGCAAAGAATATTGACGTACATGCGGATGCATCGATTGATGGAAATAAATGGTGGGGAAATGATAAAGGATATGTCTTTACAGATACAGGTAAGGCAACACAGTCTTTACTAACAAAAGAAGATGAAGATTATTCAGAAGAGTTAAAAATCTATCAAAAAGCAAGAGAAGAACAATTAAATTGTTATAAAGAAATTGTAGAAAATGAAATTGATGGATTACAAACGATTGTAAAGTGACAAACTGAAAAAAATCATTTACTTTAGTGAAGAAATTTGGTAATATCTTATGGCGAGTGGAAAATCCGCTCCTTGCCAGAGATGGCCATAAGTCCAAAAGGAGGTGTACAAAATGAAAAAGTATGAAGTCATGTACATCATCAACTCATCTGTAGAAGACGAGAAGAGAACAGCTGTTGTTGAAACAGTTGCTAACATCATTAACACTAATGGTGGTAAAGTTAACAAAACAGATGAATGGGGTATGAGAGATTTCGCATACCGTATCGATGATATGACAAAGGGCTACTATGTAGTCGTAGCATTTGAAGCAGACAACGCATGTGTTAAGGAACTTGATCGTTTGATGGGTATCAACCAAAGCATTGTACGTTTCATGATCACACGTGATGAATCTGTTGCGGAGGCTAAGTAATGATCAACCGTGTCGTACTTGTTGGTAGATTAACAAAAGATGTAGAAGTTCGTAAAACACAAACAGGTTTATCTGTAGCATCCTTTACGGTTGCATGTGATAGAAGAGTTTCTAGATCACAAGATAATAGCCAACAAACAGCTGATTTTATCAACTGTGTAGCTTGGAGACAATCCGCTGATTTTTTAGGTCAATATGCTAGAAAAGGTGCGATGGTAGGTGTTGATGGAAGACTCCAGACACGTTCCTATGATCGTCAAGACGGCACAAAAGCTTATATTACTGAAGTTGTATGTGATAATGTCAATCTTCTTGAAAGCAAAGCACAATCTGCTGCTCGTGCTTCTCAACCAGTAGACAATTCATATAACAACTATCAACAACCATCTTATCAACCACAGGCTCCAGCTTATCAGCCACAGTCAACAGTTGAAGATGCGTTTTCAAACGAGCAACCACCATTAGATATTTCTAATGATGACTTGCCATTCTAAAAAAGGAGAATAAACGATGGCATTCAGAAAACAAAGAATGGGTCGCAGAAAAGTCTGCTACTTCACAAAGAATAACATCAAATATATTGATTATAAAGATGTTGAACTCCTTAAGAAGTTCATCAGCGCTAATGGTAAGATTACACCAAGACGCGTAACTGGAACTCGTGCGAAGTATCAGAGAAAATTGGCTGTAGCTATCAAGCGTGCACGTCAAATGGCTCTACTTCCATACGTAGCTGACTAATTAAAAGCGATGATAGGTCACTCATGATGAGTGACTTTTTTTCTGCTTGTAAGAAAAAAGTTGTTGTTTCCAACAACTTAATCTGCACGGAATTTTTCCATTTCTTCATCAGTTAAGCCTCTGCCTAATCGACGAACCTCTAATTCTATTTCACGAATCTTATAAACTGGTTCAGAAGGCCATGGTTCAGTCCATAAGTCTACATCATCAATATGATCTAGATTGTGCTTGTCTGTTTCTCCTAAAATCTCAGAAACATGTCCGAAGTTAAATTTTTCTTTTCTTTCTCCGACAATCATATTAGTTTTCCTCCTTGAAATACTTTTCAACTAGTTTAATAGATGACTTAGTAGTAATTACCATTTTTCTACCATCTCCTGAGATAGATGTAGCACCTAAAGTTTCTGTGTAGTGATTGACAAGATTTGTTTTTGCTAAGAAGGAAACATATCCATCATTTCCGACTTCAAAGCTTAGCTTACAAGCAATCGCAAATAGATGAGCACCAACTCCAGAAAACTTTTTATTCTTTCCGCGGTTATGTGGTGCTGATTCAACAACATCAACAAACGTAAAGTAATTTTGCCTTTCATGTTTTAAAGCGATAAGCCCTTGTAATTCATCACTTCCAACAATGTATAAGCCAAATATTTCTTCGCCTTTCATTTGTGGAATCGACCAATCAAATAACCAACCGGAATCTTGAAGTTCTTTAGCTTGTGAAGCACTAATTGTTTTTCTGAATAATTTGTATTCAGTATCAAATTCTTCATGTGTTTCTTCAGAAATTAAACAATTCGTTAATGAATCAATTTTGATGTCTATCTCCATTCCATCACCACCTTTGTAATTTCTAATCAAATCAAAATGTTGTTGCTTATTCATTTAAGTTCCTCCTATTGAATATAATATTTTTTTCATATAATTTTTTAGAACTTTTAAGCAACTCTGTGTGTCTTTATTATATCAGTTTATGTTGTTATCGTATATGGATAGAAAATTAGACAGATTTTGAATTTTGTTGTGGATATAACCCATAAATATCAGAAAAATTTGTGAAAAAAATAATTTCTGTTAAAATGAATGTAAGAGGTTTCATGAATGGGACAATTTGATGTATACGAAACAAAAGAACGCATCACTGCGGATAATTTAAAAGCCGCTGATGAAATTCGTTCATTATTAAAAGAAAAAAAAGTATTCTTTGTAAATTTAATGGCATCTCCTGGTGCTGGTAAAACAACAACGTTGTTAAGAACGATTGAAGGATTGAAAGAACACTATCGCATTGGTGTAATGGAAGCCGATGTTGATGATATTGTGGATGCTGAAACGATATCGAAGACTGGTGTGAAGACGATTCAATTGCATACAGGGTGTATTTGCCATATGGATGCGGATATGACAAAACGTGGTTTAGATAGACTTGGAATAGACGATTTAGATGTTGTTTTTTTAGAAAATATCGGGAATTTAGTCTGTCCAGCTGAATTTGATGTTGGTGCGAGTTTAAAAACAATGATTCTTTCTGTTCCAGAAGGTGATGATAAACCATTGAAATATCCATTGATGTTCCAGGTTTCTGATGTATTACTAGTGAATAAAATTGATACGATGAAAGTATTTGATTTTGATATGCAACGTTTGAAAGACAATGTTGATGGATTGCATTCTGGTATGAATATCATTCCAATTAGTTCTAAGACTGGTTATGGTGTTCAAGAGTGGATTGAATATTTACGTGAAAAGATTGAGGAATGGAGAGCATCATGAAAGTTATAGAACTACATAAAAGTGTTACGGAAAGTAATGATCGTGATGCAGATGCGTTAAGAGCGTATATGAAAGAACAACAATGTTTGTTGTTTAACTTGATGAGTTCTCCAGGTAGTGGAAAGACAACTTTATTATCTCGTTTGATTCAAGATATGAATGAAAAGTTGAGGATTGCAATCATGGAAGCGGATATTGCCTCTGATGTAGATGCGAAAAAGATTGCTTCCTTAGGAGCTCAAAGCATTCAAGTTCATACGGATGGAATGTGCCATATGGATGCTGGAATGACAAGTGTTGGTATTCAAAATATGGATCTTTCTAAAACGGATGTGATATTTCTAGAAAATATTGGTAATTTGATTTGCCCAGCTGAATATGATACGGGATCTGGTAAAAATATCATGATTTTATCTATTTCAGAAGGTGATGATAAACCGTTGAAATATCCATTGATGTTTGAAAAGAGCGATGCGTTGATTATCACAAAGATGGATGCATTAGAATATTTTGATTTTGATTTAGAGAAGTGTAAAGAACGGGTTTTAAAAAGGAATCCAAATATTTCTATTTTCCCTGTTTCAGCCAAAACAGGTGAAGGTATGAAAGCTTTAGAAGAATGGATCCTTAAACAATATAATTGTTGGAAAGAGTAAGAGGAAAAGAAAATGAGTGCCCCAAAGAAAAGAATGACAAATGAAAGAGACTACGTACAAGACCCTAATTACGTAGCAGCTGATCCTGAAAAGGAAAAAATGATTATCCAGTTAATTAAGATGATTACAGATCGATACAAAGATAAATTAACTGGTAAAATCACAAACAAAGATCCAGAGTATTGGGTATTGGATGAAGTTCTAACAAAAGAACAAGTTTCATTCATGTTGAGCTTTAAGAAAGTTAGAAAGAATTATTCTTTTGAACAATTAAGAGACATGAATGGATTGACAGATGAGAAGTGTAAAGAAATCCTAGACTATTTGAATTGGGCTGGTTGTGTTGAAACAAACAGAGAAAATCCAGAAGGAACGATTCAATATGATGTTCCAATTTTTGTTCCTGGTATTGCGGAATTTATGGTTATGCAGGATGAATTGATGGAGAAGTTCCCAAATATTGCGACGTTCTTCAATTTTTTAACACAAGCACCATTAGAAGGTATTACACAAATGGTTCCACTAGGCGGAGCTGGTGTAGGTATGCATGTTATTCCTGTTGAACAAGCAATTGAATCATCGAATGAAAGTATTCCAATTGAACATATTTCTCATTGGCTAGAAAAATATGATGGAAAGATTGGTGTTGGTGTTTGTACTTGTAGACGTCAACAAGCAATTCGTGGTGAAGGTGATGGTTCTGTTGAACAAGAATGTTGTATTGGATTAGGAGATCTTGCGGAATGGTGTGAAAATACTGGTAGAGGTCACTACATCACAAAAGAAGAAGCATTAGAAATTTTAAAGAGAAGTGAAAGACATGGATTTGTGCACCAAACAACAAATATTGATGGTGAAGATAAGATTGTAGGTCTATGTAACTGTGCTCCTGGTGTTTGTAATGCGTTGAGAACTTCTCAATTGTATAATACGCCAAATATGTCACGCTCAGCTTATCGTGCACATGTAGAAATTGAAAAGTGTGTTGCGTGCGGAAAGTGTGTTGAAATTTGCCCTGTTGGTGCAGCGAAGCTTGGTCAAAAACTATGCACAAAACATGGAATGATTGAATATCCAAAAGTAGAACTTCCTGATGCGACAAAGTGGTCTGAAGAAAAGTGGAATACAAATTACAGAGAAGACGCAAAGATCAATTGTTATGACACTGGTACTGCGCCATGTAAGACTGCATGTCCTGCCCATCTAGCGATTCAAGGTTATATTAAGATGGCAGCTGAAGGAAGATATGAAGATGCATTGAAACTCATCAAACAAGATAATCCATTCCCATATGTATGTGGTGCAATCTGTAATAAGAGATGCGAAGATGCATGTACACGTGGAACAATCGATCAACCAATCTCAATTGATGAAATAAAGAAGTTTATTGCGGCTCAAGAATTGAATCAAGAAAATCGTTATGTTCCATTATGTGAAACAGATCATGGTGGAATGTGGGGCGAAGAGTATAAGATGGCAATCATCGGTGCTGGTCCTGCAGGATTGAGTTGTGCATACTATCTTAGAGAAAGAGGATATGATGTAACAGTCTTCGAAAAAGAATCTAGACCTGGTGGAATGTTGATGAATGGTATTCCTAACTTTGTCTTAGAAAAAGAAATTTTAGAAGCTGAAATTGATGTTCTAAAACAAATGGGCGTAGAATTCAAATGTAATACAGAAATTGGAAAAGACATTACAATTCAACAATTAAGAGGTCAAGGCTATAAAGCATTCTATCTCGCAATTGGTTTACAAGGTGGAAGAAGCGCTGGAGTTGAAGGAGAAGATGCAGAAGGTATTGAAAGTGCAGTCTCTTTCTTAAAGAGAACAAACCAAGATCATACAGTTAAATTACATGGTGATGTTGTAGTTGTTGGTGGCGGTAACGTAGCAGTTGACGTAGCTAGAGTCGCTAAGAGAATCACGGATGGTAAAGTTACGATGTTATGCTTAGAAAGTGCTGAAGAAATGCCAGCATCTAAGGATGAAATTGAAATCGTAAAACAAGAAGGTATCGAAATCAAGAATGGTTGGGGTCCTAAAGAAATCAAACAGACAGATGGTAAAGCATCTAGCATCATTTTCAAGAAATGCACACAAGTAAAAGACGCTGAAGGTAGATTCAATCCTCAATATGATGAAGAAGATACAATCGAATTGAATTGTGAAAATATCATTGAGGCAATTGGACAATGTGCTGAATGGAATACACTTCTAGATGGTGAAGATGTACAATGCCGTAGAAATGGATGGGTAGAAGCTGACCCAACAACATTCCAAACATCTGTAGATGATATCTTCGTTGGTGGTGATATCTACCATGGTGCAAAGTTCGCTATCGATGCAATCGCAGAAGGTAAGTTAGCTAGTGAAAGTATGCATCGTTATGTTCATGATGGACAATCATTAACAATTGGTCGTGATCTAAGACAATTCATTGAATTGAACAAAGAAGATATCGTTGTTGAAGGATATGATAATTCTCCTAGACAAATGCCTGGTGTACGTAAAGTTGATGATCCATTTAAGGATACACGTGCATTACTAACAGAAGAACAAGTAAAAACGGAAGCGAAGAGATGCTTAGGTTGTGGTGCTACAACAGTTGATACAAATAAATGTATTGGTTGCGGATTATGTACAACAAAGTGTGAATTTGACGCGATTCATCTCACAAGAGACTTACCAGATGCATCTAGAATGATTCGCATGGAAGATAAGTTAAAGCTTGTAGGACCATATGCCGCAAAGCGTGCAATGAAGATTCTTTTCAATAAAAAATAGTTTATGCATGAAATGGGAATTGTAACACACCTTGCGAAAACTTTAGAAAGTATGGCAGAAGAAAATCATATAACAAATTATGGTTCTGTTACTTTAGAAGTTGGAGAAGTTTCTGGTGTAATGACAGATTTATTTGTTGATTTTTGGGATTACTATAAACAAAAACATCCTTTGATCAAAAACTGTAAAATGAAACTTGAAACAATTCATGCGGTAACGTTCTGTTCTGATTGTGAAAAGAACTATTCTACGATTGAACATGGAAGAATATGCCCATACTGTGGCAGTGAGAATACATGGTTGATTACAGGAAATGAAACAATCATAAAAGAAGTAGAAGCTGAAACAAGTGATGAATCTTTACAAGGTGAAGTAAAAGAAAGAGATAGTGAGAATCTAGACAAATAGCGGTTGGATTTCAACCGCTATTTTCTTGCGATAATTGTGCTAAAACTGTAACATAGTAATCATGAAGAAGAAGAGAAGAAAAAGAAAACATCTCAAAAAATGGGTGAAATGTTTGATTGTTTTATTGATAATCATTCCTTGTTTTTTCTTTGCGAAAGATGTCTATGCGGAATATTATCCTTTTTCTTCTATTCAAAATATAGAAGATCCTACTATGGAAGTGCATTATAATGCCATTGATCATGTTTTTTTAAAAGAAGATAATGACATACTAACAAATACATCACTTGAAATAAAAGATATGAATGATGTGATGCATACAATGCAGACAGATCAAAATGGGAATGTAGTAACTGGTGTATGGAATAGTGGAACAAATTATTACTTGTTTGATGAGAATGGGTATTTAATAACAACTTCTTGTTATTATAATGATGCTTACTATGAAATCCATGAAGATGGTACGCTATATCATAATGAGTGGAAAGATAAACATTGGTATGTTGTGGGAAAAGCTGCAGGACAAGATAAAACACAATTATTGTTTATTTCTGGTGAAACTGGTTTTTATTGTTTAGATGCAAATCATGATGGACAGAAGTGTATTAATTCTTCTATTACATTAGTTGATGATAGAGAAGTTCGCTTTGATGAAAATGGAAATATTGTAAATAACGAAGTAAATGATGGAAATCATTATTATTTTCCAGTTGCGGAAGCGAGTGAAATAGCCTCGGAGACGAAATTGATTCCTTTAGACGAATATCAAAAAGCTTTTGATGAAAAAGATGTAAAGTTAGTGAATCATCGTGGTTATCATGTGAAATATCCAGAAAATACACTTGCGGCATATCAAGCAAGTAAAGAAAAAGGATATCAATATGTAGAAACAGATATTCAATTAACAAAAGATGGTGTACCAGTTTTAGTCCATAATCAATCATTAAAGAATATGAGTGGAGTAGATGTTTCTATTGATAGTCTTACATTAGAACAAGCAAAAACATATCCATTTAAAGGTGGTGAAACAATTACAACGTTAGAAGAATTCATTGCGTATTGTAAGGCAAATCTATTAACACCATATATAGAATTAAAAGTAGAAACGATTCATTCAGAAGACCAAATCAAAAGTATATATGACATTGTAGATAAGTATTCAATGATTGGAAAAGTACAATGGATTTCTTTTTCTTCAGATTTAGTAGAAATGATTGCGAAGTATGACACGCAAGATCGATTAGGTTATGTTGTTGGAAGGCTTGCAGATCCGGATGTAGTAATGGCTACTACATTGAGATTGAAAGAAGAAGGATTAAATCTATTTTTAGATTTACATTATCAGATGCAAAGTACATATTTAGATTTTTGTAAGTCAAATAACATTCCATTAGAAGTATGGACCATTGATGATAATGATGCATACAATTCAATAGATAGTTATGTAACAGGAATTACAACAGATATCATTACATACTAAAAAAGAATATCATTGCGATATTCTTTTTATAGAGATTACATAATTTTTCTGATCCAACCTTCTGGAGCTTCAACCTTACCAGATTGAATACCAGTGAGTGTTTCATAAATCTTAGATACAACTTCACCTGCTTTTTCCATACCTGTAGGAATTTCTATTGTTTCTTCGTGATTTACGATTTTACCAACTGGAGAAATAACTGCAGCTGTACCACAGAGAGCACATTCTTTGAAATCTTTGATTTCTTCATATTTAACAGGTCTTTCATCAACTTTGAGGTTGAGATAATGTTCTGCAACATATACAACAGAGCGACGTGTAATAGAAGGAAGAATAGAATTACTCTTAGGAACAACTAGGTTATTATCTTTATCAACAAAGATAACGTTACTTCCACCTGTTTCTTCTACATATGTACGTGTTGCGGGATCTAGATATAGATTTTCAGAGAAACCATTTTGATGTGCAAGAACAGAAGAATGTAAACTCATTGCGTAGTTTAGACCAGCTTTAACTGCACCTGTTCCTCTAGGAGCAGCTCTATCAAAGTCAGATACTTGTAGTGCGATAGGAGTAGCACCACCTTTGTAGTAAGGACCTACTGGAGTTGTGAATACACGGAATTGATATTCATCTGCTGGTTTTACACCGATTACAACACCTGTTGCGAATTCATATGGGCGGATGTAAAGTGAAGCACCACTTCCATATGGAGGAATCCAATCAACATTTGCCTTAACAACTTCATCAATTGCCTTCAAGAATAGTTCTTCAGGTACTGGAGGCATTTCGATTCTTTGTGCAGAATCATACATTCTCTTTGCGTTCTGATCAGGACGGAAGCAAACAACACTTCCATCTTCCCAACGATATGCCTTCATTCCTTCAAATACTTGTTGACAATATTGAAGGATACCAGCTGATTCATTCAATGTAACTTGTGCATCAGAAGATAAAGTACCTTCATCCCATTTTCCATCTTTAAAGTTTGATACAAAACGTTTGTCTGTTTGACGATATTGAAATCCAATATTTTTCCAATCTAATTCTTTTGCCATGTTATGCTGCCTGCTTTCTATCTTTTTCTACTTTTGCGTTTTCTGGTGTTTTACCAATAGAGAATAAAATCTTACCGCAGTGTACTGCTACAATAACAGCGAGTACAACTAAGAATAACGCTACAATTAATTGTAAACCATTTACTAGGAATACTGCTGTTCCATTCATATAAGCTTGAACGTTAGTGATTACATTTAATGTGATAGCTGTAAAAGTCACACAGAACATGAAAATCATTGGTAAATAGAACATCCAAGATTTTCTGTTTGTTGCCTTCATAAATACAGCGATAGAGATTAATACTAATGCGCCTAATAATTGGTTAGCACTTCCAAATAATGCCCATACATTAGAATATCCACCAAGACATAATACATAACCTAATACAAGAGTAATAGCTGTGGCGAAGTATTGGTTAGAAACAACCTTTTTCCATGCTGGCATTTCTTCTTCTGGATCATCAGATGTAAATAGTTCTTGGAAAGAAAGTCTACCGATTCTACCTACAGAGTCCAATGTAGAAAGAGCTAAAGCAGAGATACACATTGTCATAAATACATTTGCGACACTAACTGGGATACCAAATTTTTCTAAGAATCCAGCAACACCTTGAGAGAAAATCTGGAAAGGTGTGAGGTCACTTGGAACTGCACCATTTACTGCAACTGCACCAACAACAATCAATGAAATAACACCAAGTAATGTTTCAAGAATCATTGCACCATAACCAACTGGTAACATATCTGTTTCATTAGATACTGTCTTAGAAGATGTTCCAGAAGAAACAAGTGAATGGAAACCTGAGATAGCTCCACACGCAATTGTTACGAATAGTGTAGGAAACATATAAGATTTAGCACCTGTAGAACTTGTGATAACAAATCCATTGAATGCATTTAATTTCATTTCAGGATGTCCCATCAATACACCAACGACACCACCAAGAATCATACCGATGAACATGAATGTTGTCATATAGTCACGTGGTTGCATGAGTAACCACATAGGAGCTACAGCTGCAACAAACAAATAAACCATGATGACATAATTCCAATGTGCTGCTGTCATATAAACTGGTAATTTCATACCTGCAGCGAACATGAATACGATAAATGCAAGTGAGATAACAACTTTATGCCATTCTTTTAAATTAGGAAATTTCTTTTGGATTAATCCGAATAAGATTGCACATCCTACAAATAAGAATGAAATCGTAGCTGCTGCTGCACCATTGAAGTTCTGTGTAACTGTTCCGTCTGTTCCTGTAACAAATCCATTGAATGTGGAAGATGTCATAGATGTGAATGCGGCAATAACTAATAGTGAGAATAACCAACAGAACAATGTAAAGAATTTACGTCCTTTTTTACCAATGTATTGTTCAATGATCAAACCAATTGATTTACCATCGTTTTTAACAGAAGCATACAATGCTGAGAAATCTTGTAATGCACCGAAGAATACGCCACCAATCAATAGCCAAAGTAATGCAGGTACCCATCCAAATACTGCTGCTAAGATTGGACCTTGTACTGGTCCAGCACCAGCGATAGATGAAAATTGATGTGCGAATACTGTTAAACGACTAGAAGGTGAATAATCCTTTCCATCGTTATGACGTGTAGCAGGAGTGTCTGCTTTTGGGTCAATGCCCCAAGTTTTAGCGAGCCATCTTCCGTATAACAAGTAACCTGCTAACAGAACGACTACTGCGAATAATAAGATAAATAAACTGTTCATGTCTTTCCCCTTCTGCCAATTTGGCTTATCAAACGAAACTGATCATCAAGAAACAAAAAGGCTCACGTCTTTAGCATCAATTGATGCAAAGACGAAAGCCTATAACTTCCGCGGTACCACTTTGCTTGTTAGTAAAAATACTAACCACTTTCTCGTCCAACAACGATCACCCTGATATCGGAGGGTTCCGGCGCATCTTACTTAATTCAGAGCGCTGCTCACAGAGGATACTGATAACTGTGTTCCTTGTTGTCTTTCACCAAATAACAACTCTCTAGAAAGGTCGTTCAGCTTCAGCGTGTTCTGATCAAAGCGTTAACTTGTTCAGTGCGCTACTCCCAGATGAGACTTCAGATGTTTTGCTTGTTGTCTTTCACCAAACGACAACTCTCTTCAAAGTTCAACACAAGAAGTATGTTCTGTTCACTGCATTTCAGTTTCTACGATGACTATAATATCGCTATAGAAAATATAGGTCAACATATTTCTGAAAAAAGTTTTGTTTTATTTCTGAAATCTATGAAAATATTTTCATAAAATAAAAAGAATCTTTTCAGATTCCTTTTACTCAACGATTTCAGCATCAATGATTCCATCATCCTTTTGATACTTTTCAGGATGATCTAAGATATCCATGAATTCTTCACCAGTAATCGTTTCTTTCTCATATAGATAATTTGCGATTCGATCAAGATCCTCACGATGATCTTCTAGTAGCTTCTTCGCTTTATTATGTTGTTCTGTTACTAAATCGACAACTTGTTTATCAATTTCAGCTGCAGTTGTATCAGAACATGCTAGACTTGCATCTCCACCTAGATATTTATTATTGATAGATTCCATAGCTACCATATCAAAATCATTGGACATACCATATTGTGTAATCATAGAACGAGCTATTTTGGTTGCTTGTTCAATATCATTGGATGCACCAGTAGTAACTTTATTGAATACAACTTCTTCAGCTGCTCTACCACCAGTTAATGTAGCGATACGATTTTCTAGTTCTTCTTTTGTATAAAGATAATGGTTTCCTTCTTCTACTTGCATTGTATAACCTAATGCACCTGAAGTTCTAGGGATGATCGTAATCTTTTGAACAGGAGCGGAATGAGATTGTAATGCCGCTACTAAAGCGTGTCCAACTTCATGATAAGAAACAGTTTTCTTTTCTTCGTCAGAAAGAATTGCATTTTTCTTTTGATATCCAGCAAATACAACTTCAATACTTTCTTCTAGATCTTTTTGCGTAACAACTTTACGGTGTTCTCTAACAGCTCTTAACGCTGCTTCATTGATGATGTTTGCAAGTTCTGCACCACTCGCACCAGAAGCCATTCTCGCAATGATATTGTAATCAATATTACTATCTGTTTTTACTTTCTTTGCGTGTACTTTTAAGATATCTTCTCTACCTTGTAAATCAGGTAATTCTACTGGAACTCTTCTATCAAATCTTCCAGGTCTTAATAATGCAGGGTCAAGATTTTCAGGTCTATTTGTTGCGGCTAAGATAATGACACCACTATTTCCTTCAAAACCATCCATTTCTGTTAATAATTGGTTCAAAGTTTGTTCACGTTCATCATTGCCACCCATACCTGATGCATTACGTTTTCCACCAATCGCATCGATTTCATCAATGAATACGATACAAGGTGCTTTTTCTTTTGCTTGTTTGAATAGATCTCTTACTTTAGAAGCACCCATACCAACAAATAATTCAACGAATTCAGAACCGGAAATAGAGAAGAATGGAACATTACTTTCTCCAGCGACTGCTTTTGCGAGCATTGTTTTACCTGTTCCTGGAGGACCTACAAGTAAAATGCCTTTTGGCATTGTCGCACCAATTTCTTTATACATTCCAGGATTCTTTAAATATGTAACGATTTCTTGTAAGGATTCCTTGGCTTCATCTTCACCTGCTACATCGTTAAAACGAATGCTTTGTTTGTTTTTGTCATAAACACGCGCGTTGGATTTTCCAATGTTGAACATGGAACCACCAAATCCACCAGCACCACCTTTATTACGTGACATTAACGCATGTAATAAAATTGAAGCAAGAATCGTTGGGAAGATCCAACCTAATAAGAATTGAAGAATAGGGGAAGTTTCTTCTACGATTTCAGCAGTGAATTCTACATCGTGTTCTTCTAATCTTTCTAATAAATCTGGATCATTAAATTTACCTGTACGATAGACGGTATCGCTATCTTTCAACATGTATAGGATTTGATTGCTTTCTTCTTGTACTTCTTTGACGTTGTTATTATTTGTTTCAGTTACAAATGTAGAATAGTTTGCATCTTGTATCTTGGATGTTCTCATAAATGGAACCATGACAAGATTTAACATCGCAAGTATTAACATTACAATTGCATAGTAATAAATAATAGGTCGTTTTGGTTTATTTGTGTTATTTGTAGGATTCAAAATAAATCACCTCTCTTTAACGATAATAGTTTAGCACACAAATACTAAGAGTGCTAAAAACTATCTGAACTTTCGATGAACAATTGTGTGAAAATGTCGTATGATTAATAAAAGAAGAGGGGAATCATATGATAAATACAATCATTACAATTTCTAGACAATTTGGAAGTGGTGGAAGAACAGTTGGAAAACTAGTTGCGGAAAAACTAGGATTAAAATGTTATGACGGAGAAATTATTTCTGAGATTTCAAAGAAGAGTGGATTTACAGAAGACTATGTTAAAGAAAATAGTGAATCGGTTGGAAATGGACTATTTTCATCATTGGCGAATGTTGGCTTCTATGGACAATCTAGTCAATTAACGCTTTGGAATGCACAATGTAATGTGATTCAAAATATCTCAGAGGAAGAAGATTGTGTTATTGTTGGTAGATGTGCAGACTATGTTTTAAAGAATCGTAAAGATATAGAACTATTAAGGATCTATATTTATGCGGATATGGATTTTAGAGCAGAGAGAATTGTAAAACAATATGGAGAATCTGATGTGAATCCAAAGAAGAGATTAAATGAAAAAGATAAGAGAAGAGCTGCATATTATGAAATCTATACAGATCAGAAGTTTGGGGATCCTTTAAATTATGATCTATGTTTAAATAGTTCTTCATTAACAATTGATAGATGTGTGGAATTAATTGTTGAAGAGTATAAAAGAAAAAAGAAGTAACAAAGTTACTTCAAATTCTTAAAATCTGTTGTTAATACAATAATGAAACTTACTATCATTGTTAATCCAGCTAGAATCTTTGTGTACCAAGGAAAACTACCTACAATACATACAACAAATGCTAATCCAAATAAGATAAGTAACGCAATCTTTTTTACCACGGAATATTCCTCCAAAACAACAATATTATACCTTAATATTTGTGCTTTGTAGAAATAACCGTTATCTTGGCAAAATCATTAGAATTCCTGTTACGAGCAATGCAACTCCAATATACATTAAAATGCCTCTTAGAAATGAATCAATATGTACTTTTGGATTTTGGTATAATGTTTTATCCAAAGTACATGAGAATCGAATTCTTGGTGTATTTCTCCACCATAGTAAATCTATAATCAATAAATCAAATGTATTGATTGTTTCTCCAAGAATTAGAAAGTAAACAAATGTATCAAAATTACTTTTAAAACCAGTTGTGTATTTAATGATGATTCCAACAATCAAAAAAATGATAGTGAATAAAATGATATTACTAAGTAAGACCTTTACCATATTGATTTCTTTTGGTGCTAAATCTTTTAGAGTAGCATCATTTCTAACAATTTCTTGAACTTCAGTTGGATAAGAACGGAATCCAATCATATTCTTTTGATCAGTTCCTGTATTACAATAACAAATGATCCAAAGTAATAAACATAATCCAATAATAAATCCTATTCTTAACATTTGTGTTCCTCTTTTTCTAACATGTGTATAATTAAGACTGTTTTATTCACATTCAGTTAGATAGTGCTAACTGAATATAGTTTACCATATTCAATGGCATGGAACCATGAAATATGATAGTATTCTTGTGCATGTCTCTGTAGCTCAGCTGGATAGAGCGTTCGCCTCCTAAGAATAAAGGTACAGTGACAAAAAAGTGTTAAAATTAAATAGTGTATATGCCTCCGTAGCTCAGTGGATAGAGCATCAGTTTCCTAAACTGCAGGTCGAAGGTTCGACTCCTTTCGGGGGCACCATTTGCCTATAAATAAAGGCTTTCAAGCACTTTGTGACTATATGAAATTAGCGATGAAATTACTGATTTTATCGCTTTTTGTTCGCATGCCATGGGCATGCTCTAACGGGTGAAAGTCCCGAACACACTCA
>CAVKTV010000004.1:0-31911 GCA_963659075.1 Lachnospiraceae bacterium
ATCAGCTTGTCTTTGCATGAGATAATTATTCGCACTAGCTCCTCCATCAACTCTCAAATTTTGTATCTCTTGACCATTTGTTTTACTCATCGCATCTAAAACATCTTTAGTTTGAAAAGCTAAAGAATCTAAAGTTGCTTTTGTAATATCTTCTTTAGATGTACCTCTAGTAATTCCAAAGATAGCACCTCTACAAGCATCATCCCAATAAGGAGCACCTAATCCAACAAAAGCAGGCACTACCATAACACCACTATTTTCATTTGCATGTTTTGCATATTCTTCTGATTGTTTTGATGATTCAAAGAAATTCATCTGATCTCTAAGCCATTGAATTGCGGAACCTGATACAAAAATAGATCCTTCTAAAGCATATGTTATCTTTCCGTCGATTCCCCACGCAATTGTAGTTAAAAGACCATCTTCAGATTTCTTAGGTAAATCTCCAGTATTCATCAAAAGAAATCCCCCAGTACCATACGTATTTTTAACATCTCCTTTATGAAAACAGGATTGTCCAAATAAAGCTGCCTGTTGATCTCCTACAACAGAAGCAATTGGAACTTCTTGTTGGAAGAAATGATAAGGTGCTGTATTTGCATATACATATGAAGAATCTTTCACTACCGGTAACATTTGCATTGGAATATTTAATATCGAACATAACTCATCATCCCACTTACGATCATAAATGTTATACAACAAAGTTCTAGATGCATTCGTATAATCGGTAACGTGAGTTTTTCCACCAGATAAACACCAAACAAGCCAACTATCCATTGTACCCGCAAGTAATTTCCCTTCTTCAGCCATTTCTTGTGAACCAGGTGTGTGATCTAAGATCCATCTATATTTTGTCCCAGAAAAATATGGATCAATTCTTAAACCAGTTTTATCTCTAAAAATATCATTGTAACCTTCTTCAATTAATTGTTCACATATTTCATCTGTTTGCCTACTTTGCCATGCAATTGCCTTATGAATTGGTAGGCCTGTTTCTTTATTCCAAATAACAGCAGTTTCCCTTTGATTGGTAATTCCAATGCTTGCAACTTCTGTAGGTTCTATTCCACTTTTTAATATCACCTCACTCATACACGCTAATACAGCTAACCATATTTCATTAGCGTCATGTTCCACCCATCCAGGTTGTGGAAAATATTGCGTAAATTCTTTTTGAGCAATAGAGATAATTTTTGCTTCATGATTAAAAAGAATAGCACGAACAGAAGTCGTTCCTTCATCAATTGCCATAATATATTTTTTTGACATTGTTTTTCTCCTTAATAGAAGAAAGGGATCTATACTAAGACCCCATTCTTTCTATAATAATTAACCCCTATTATTATTTTTTTGTTTTCTTAGTAGCTTTTTTTGTAGTTTTCTTTGTTGCTACTTTTTTAACTGGCTTATTAGAAGCAGCCAATTTGATTTGTGCTTGCGCAGCTGCTAAACGTGCAATTGGTACACGATATGGTGAACAAGATACATAATCTAATCCAACAGCATTGAAGAATTCAATAGAAGCAGGATCACCACCATGTTCTCCACACACTCCTAAATGAATATCTTTTCTAGTTGCACGACCCGATTCACTAGCCATCTTAACAAGTTGTCCAACGCCCTTTGTATCAACGTGTGCAAATGGATCAGACTCATAAATATGCTTATCATAGTAATCTGGTAAGAACTTACCAGCATCATCTCTTGAGAAACCAAATGTCATCTGTGTTAGGTCATTTGTTCCAAATGAGAAGAATTCAGCTGTCTTAGCAATTTCTCCTGCAAGTAAAGCAGCACGAGGAATTTCAATCATAGTACCAACTTTATATTCCATCTTGCTATTAGCTTCAGAAAGAATCTTATCTGCTTCTGCCTTAACAACATTAGCAACGTATTCTAATTCTTTTGGTTCACCAACAAGAGGAATCATGATTTCAGGTACAAAGTGCCATCTTGGATGTGCTTTATTAACTTTCAATGCAGCATTGATAATTGCTCGTGCTTGCATTGCACCAATTTCAGGATATGTAACATCTAATCTACATCCTCTATGACCCATCATTGGGTTGAATTCTTTTAATGCTTCTGCAGCATTTTCAATATCTTTAACAGTAATACCTAATGCCTTAGCGACATCCTTTGATTCTTTTTCACCATGTGGTAAGAATTCGTGTAGAGGTGGATCCAATAAACGAACAGTAACATTTCTGCCACCCATTGCTTCAAAGATACCTTCAAAATCTTCTGTTTGATATGGTTCCATCGTAGCTAACGCCTTTGCACGTTGCTCAGGAGTTTGTGATACGCAAAGCATTCTAATTGCTTTAATACGATCAGCAGAATTGAAGAACATATGTTCTGTACGAACAAGACCTACACCTTCTGCACCAAATTCTACAGCCTTAGCAGCATCTTCTGGAGTATCCGCATTTGTTCTGATTTGAAGTCTTCTTCTTTCATCAGCCCACTTCATAAATTTCGCAAAATTACCAGAAATCTTTGCAGGAACAGTCTTAACTTCTCCCTTGTAAACCATACCAGTATTACCATCAACAGAAATTACATCTTTTTCAGTATATGTAACTCCATTTACTGTAAAGCACTTCTTTGCTTCATCAACTTTCAAATCACCGCATCCAGATACGCAACATGCACCCATACCACGTGCAACAACTGCAGCGTGAGATGTCATACCACCACGAGCAGTAACGATTGCTTGAGCAGCAGCCATTCCCTTGATATCTTCAGGAGATGTTTCCAAACGAACAAGAACTACTTTCTTTCCAGCTTCAGCTGCCTTTTCAGCATCTTCAGCAGTGAATACAACAGTACCAGCACCTGCACCTGGAGCAGCAGCTAAACCTTTCGCAATTACATCTCCACTCTTAGCTTTTAAATCTGCACTATCAAATGTTGGATGTAATAGATCATCTAATTGTTTAGGCTCCACCATTAACAATGCTTGATCAACTGTAACAAGTCCTTCTTTGACCATATCTACAGCGACTTTCAAAGCTGCATTAGCAGTTCTTTTACCATTACGTGTTTGTAGCATAAACAATTTACCATGTTCAATTGTAAATTCCATATCTTGCATATCATGATAATGTTGTTCAAGAATATTAGCTACACGAGCAAATTCTTTGTATGCTTCAGGCATTGTCTTCTTCAAATCGGCAATTGGAGATGGTGTACGAATACCAGCAACTACATCTTCGCCTTGGGCATTCATTAAGAATTCACCAAACAACTTATTTTCACCTGTAGCAGGATTACGTGTAAATGCTACACCAGTACCACAGTCATTACCCATGTTACCAAATACCATTTCCATGACATTTACTGCAGTACCCCAAGAATCAGGAATGTCGTTAACTCTTCTATAATAGATTGCTCTTTCATTATTCCAAGAGCGGAAAACAGCCATAATAGATCTTTCTAATTGCACAATTGGATCTTGTGGGAAATCTTCTTTCAAATTTTTCTTATAGAAAGCTTTGAACTTCTTTGTGAGTTCTTCCATGTCATCAGCATCAAGATCAATATCTAACTTAACGCCTTTCTTTTCTTTCATTTCATCAATGATTTCTTCGAATTTACTCTTGTTTAAGCCCATTACAACATCAGAGAACATTTGAATAAATCTTCTATAAGAATCATACGCAAAGCGCTTGTTTCCACTTTGTTCTTCAATCACTTTAACAACTTCATCATTGATACCAAGATTTAAGATCGTATCCATCATACCTGGCATAGATGCTCTTGCACCAGATCTAACAGAAACAAGTAATGGATTTTTATTATCCGCAAATTTTTTCTTTGTTTCTTTTTGTAACCATGTTACTGCTTTATCAATCTGAGCTTGTACATCCTCAGATATTTTTTCACCATCTGTGTAATATTTGATACACGCTTCTGTGGTAATCGTAAATCCTTCAGGAACTGGAAGATCTAAAGATCTCATTTCAGCAAGGTTTGCACCTTTTCCTCCTAAAAGCTCACGCATGTTTGCATTACCTTCTGCAAACTTATAAACATACTTCTTTGTAGCCATTATAGCCTCCTTTGTAATTGTCTTTAATTATTATATTGCAAGCGCTACCAAAAAACTAGAGAATCATGTGAAAAAACACATAATTTTATAAAAAGTGTTAAAAAAGAGCCGAAATTAAACTTTCAACTCTTTCAAAATATATGCAAAATAGAATATATTTACGCATGCATATGCTTATCAATAAATTCAAATAAAGTATCAAAATAATGTTTATCTGTATATGTATTGTTGTAACCTTTCCCTTCAACAACATACAGTTCTTTTTCACTACCACATGCATAATAATTATCGAATACCATACTTGTAGGAATCATTGCATCATCACTCCCATGAATAAATAACATCGGCACTTCACATTCTCTTAATTGTCTTTTCAAAGAAATATCATTCATTGAAAAATGTAGAAATTGTTGTACTAGTAAATTCACTGCTGGTAAAAATGCATTTGCGTCAATATGGGCAATATTCTTTGTGACATGATTGAGAATTTCTTTTAGATTCGAATAAGAGCCATCCTCAATTGCACACTTAATTTGACTTGGTAAATAATCACCTACCGCGTTAATAACTGTAGCTCCACCTGTATTAAATCCAAAAAGTGCAATTTTACTATCTTTATTATTCGAAATGATTCTATTGATCCACATCATTAAATCATAATGCTCATTCCAACCAAGTCCTGTATATTTCCCTTCTGAAGCACCACATCCTCTTTGATCGATTGCTAAGATATTATATCTTCTGTGATCTGCTTCATACATATAAGGAATCATATTTTTACTATACGATGCTGTACCATGTACTAAAACCATCCATAAGTTACTATCTTCATGGTTCGTAATAGACAATGCATGCAACTTCAATCCATCATATGAATCTAAAAACAAATCCGATTTGGCGCTATGTTGAAACCAAGATTCTACTTCAATATCTGTATGAACTAGATTCTTTGTTTTATGAATCATAGAATTCTTTAAATCAAACGCATGACGAAATATCAAATAAGAAAATCCACCATATGCTGTTGCAGCTGTTGCGGATACACCACCAATCACTTTTAATAACGTATGTTTATTCTTCTTCTCAGCCATAAATGCCTCCTACAATAAAAATAATCTCCACTAGTATTCTCTAGTAGAGATTATAACATTCCTATTCGTGATTGAGTACTGCTAGTCGATCTACAATTGCTCGATATTGTTTTTCATATCCTGCAAGTTTGTCTTTTTCAGCTTGCACTTTGGCTTCTGGAGCTTTCGCAATAAATGATTCATTGCTTAACATCTTATGAGAACGATCTAATTCTTTTTCAAGTCTTTCTTTTTCTAAAGATAGCTTTTTCTTTTCTTCTTCAGGATCAGAAAGCTCATTACTAGGAATATATAATGTTCCTTCATAAATCGTTTCAACTGTTAAATCACCATCCAATGCATCACACCATTCAGCTTTACACATCTTCTGCATGATTGCAGATAAGCCACTATCAACAGTTAATGTATTACCATCAAGATCTTTTAATACTACATGAATTGGAGCAGATGGTTTTAAATCATTTGTATTTTTTACTTCACGAATCTTAGAGATTGCAGAAATCAAACGATCCATGTCTTTTAGATTAGAAGAATCAATGCCATCTACTTTATTTGGCCATGTTTCTAAACAAATAGAATCTTTTTGATGTGGCAATGTTTGATAAATTTCATCACAAACAAATGGCATAAATGGAGATAACAAACGAACAATTGCGTTCAATACAACGTATAAAGTAGATTGAGCACCCTTCTTTGCTTTTTCATCATCACCATTCAGTGCTGATTTACTCATTTCAACATACCAACTGCAGAAATCATTCCAAACAAAGGAATATAATTCATTACCAACTAAGGCAAATTCATATTTTTCCATATTGTTTGTAACACTATCAATCGTAGCGTTCAATTTGTTCAGAATCCAAATTTCACTTGATGTTAGATAAGACAGATCTACATCTTCTTCTGTCATACCTTCAGGCAAATTCATCAAAACGAATCGAGATGCATTCCAAATCTTATTGATGAAGTTCCAAGCAGCTTCTACCTTTTCAGGAATATAACGCATATCTTGACCCGGTGTAGAATTTGTTGTTAAGAAAAAACGTAATGCATCTACACCATATTCATCAATGACTTTCATTGGATCAATACCATTTCCTAAAGACTTACTCATCTTTCTACCTTGTGCGTCACGAATCAATCCATGAATCAATACATCTTTAAAAGGTCTATTATGAGTAAAATGTCTTGCGTCAAATGCCATACGAGCTACCCAGAAGAAAATAATATCGTATCCTGTAACCATTGTACTTGTTGGATAATATCTTTGATAATCTTCTGTTTCATTTGGCCAACCTAATGTAGAGAAAGGCCATAAAGCACTTGAGAACCATGTATCTAATACATCTTCATCTTGTTTCCAATCTTCACCAACAGGTGCTTCTTTACCTACATATGTTTCACCAGTTTTTTCGTTATACCAAGCAGGAATTCTATGTCCCCACCATAGTTGTCTAGAAATACACCAGTCTTCAATATTTTCTAACCATTGTGTAAAAGTTTTTTCAAATCTTTCTGGATAGAATGTAATCTTTTGATCAGGATCTTTTTGATGATTTAATACATCTTCAGCTAATGGTTTCATCTTAACAAACCACTGTTGAGATAGATATGGTTCTACTACACAATGTGTTCTTTCAGAATGGGCAACATTATGTGTAATATCTTCGATATGATCCATGATTTTTTCTTCTTCAAATTTCTTAACAAGAGCTTCTCTTGCATCATATCGATCCATTCCATTATATTCACCACAGATTTCATTCATCGTTCCATCTGGATTCATACAAATTGGTTTCTCTAAGTTATGACGTTCCGCAATCGCATAGTCGTTAGGATCATGTGCAGGCGTACATTTCATAATACCTGTACCAAATCCAATTTCAATATAGTCATCTCCAATGATAGGTAATTCTTTACCATTGGCAGGATTGATACAATGTTTACCAATTAAGTGATTTGTTTTTTCATCCTTTGGATTTACAACAACGCATACATCACCAAACATTGTTTCTGGTCTAGTTGTCGCAACAATAAAATGTTCATGATCTTCTACTGTTTCATAGTTCATGTAATACATCTTACCTGGATCATCTTGATAATATACTTCAATATTACTTAACGCTGTACGAGCTTCAGGATCCCAGTTAATGATTCTCCAACCTCTATAAATTAAACCTTCATTGTAAAGTGTAACGAATACATGTTGAACTGCTTCATTAAATCCTTCATCCATCGTGAAACGTTCTCTAGAATAATCTAAAGAATTTCCAAGTTTTGCCCATTGTTTACGAATTGTTGCAGCGTATTCTTCTTTCCATTCCCAAGCTCTTTCTAAAAACTTTTCTCTTCCAATATCGTATCTAGAAATACCTTCATCTTTTAAACGCGCATCAACTTTTGCTTGTGTCGCAATACCAGCGTGATCCATACCAGGTAAATACAACATATCAAAACCTTGCATACGTTTATAACGAGCAATAATATCTTGTAGTGTATTATCCCATGCATGTCCAATATGTAAAATACCAGTTACATTTGGTGGTGGAATAACAATTGTAAATGGATCCTTAGATTTATCTCCCGCAGTAAAGTAGCCTTCTTTGACCCACTTATCATATCTATCTTCTTCAACTGCTTTGTGGTCATACTTTTGTTGTAGATTCTTTTCCATACGAAACCTCCTTCATAAAATAAAAAACGTCCTACATACATAGGACGTCAATTAACGTGGTACCACCTTTGTTTACTTCTCAAATGCGTAACGTGCATATCCGTTCTAAACTACTACGATTTCATCTAGAAATGCTCCAGAACTACTTCTTTGAATATATGTTTCTGTTTCCACCAATCACAGAACTCTCTATACAAATGGATTCAAATACTACTTTCCTTCTTTGCGATATTGATTTTAATAGATTAACGTTTTCTTTTCAAGAGAAAAGTTGCTTGATCCAAACACAAACAATATTGGATGACATAAATTTTTTCGTAATCAACAAATCGAAAAAATACCAAAATATATAAAATGTCAATTGAAAATATGGATGAATATTCATCGCAAAAGATATAAAATTCATACAAAAATATCCAATACCATAAATCATTATAAATAGAAATACACTTATCAAGAAATACGCAATCTTTTGTTGACGGTTCTGTTTTCTTTCTTTTGGACTCATGAAATATACCTACTTAATATCTTCAATAATTTAGTCATATCGATTGGTTTTGCGACATAATCATTCATCCCAACTTCAAATGCTTTTTCTTTATCTTGAATAAAAGCATTGGCTGTCATCGCAATGATAGGAATACCAGCTTTGATCTTATCATCAAATTTTCGTATTTGTTTTGTAGCTTCGTAACCATCCATTGTTGGCATCTGAATATCCATCAATACAAGTTCATAATAATCCGCATCTACTTCTTTTAGACGATTCACACAACTTGCACCATCATCAACTCTTTCAATCACAAAACCATATTCATTTAATAATTCCATTGCAATTTCAGCATTAATCTCATTGTCTTCTGCTAATAATAATCTCTTTCCTTCAAATTCATCATAATTATTAACAACTTCAACTATATTGGCATCCAATTCTTCTTTACTAGATAAAGCGCAAGGAATCTTAACAGTAAATTTAGAGCCTTTGCCTAGTTCACTTTCTAGCATAATTTCACCGTTCATTAAATCTACCAATCGTTTTACGATTCCCATACCTAAACCAGTTCCTTCAATACCAGAAACAGTAGAAGATTTTTCTCTTGAGAAAGACTCAAAAATATGTTTTTGATATCCTTTTGACATACCAATACCATTATCTTGTACAACGATCAACAATTCACATGTATTTTCATCAATCATTAATTGTGTTATAGAAACTTGAATTTCTCCACCAAATTGCGTATATTTGATTGCGTTACTAACAATATTCAAAATAATTTCCGATATATGAACATCATCTAAATAAACATATGGATATATGATATTTTTAGTTACGATTAGTTTTTGATTTTTTTGTTGTGTTTGTGCTTCAAACATCGCGATAGAAGAATCAAATCCTTCGTTAAGATTCATAATTTTATTTGAAATCACGATTTCATTACTTTCAATACGTGATAATTCTAAAACACTATCAATGATAGATAGCATCTTTTCACCACAAACCTTAATATTTTCAACATAATGTTTTAATTTATCTTTATCATCTAAATGTTTTTCACTAAGATCTGCATATCCAATGATTGCATTCATAGGCGTACGAATATCATGAGAAATATTAAATAAGAATGTAGACTTCGCTCTATTTGCAGCATCAGCTTCTTTCATACTCTTTTCTAATAAGCGATGTTGTTCTTTTTGTTTCTTTCTTTGAATACTAATTACATTGTAATAGATAACAATTAAAACAACAGCAACAACAATCGTAATGATTGTAATCGTTCTTGAATTTGTTTGATTTGCTTGGAAATAGGAATACATATATTCCATATCCATTTCAACACACAGCGCACCAATCACTTCATCATCTTGATCTCTTACTGGATAACAAGCAGTAAAAATATGACCCCAATCTGTATCAACGATATCTTGTGAAATGACACTTTCTCCATTTAATGCTTTCTCAATGTAAGGAATCATTTCATCTTCAATTTTATCTCCAGGGTTTCTAAAATCTGATGCACTTGTATCCAGTCCATCAATGATATACACCAATTCTCCATCAGCATCTTTCTTAGCAGTATAAAGATATCTAGCTGATGTCATATTACGGATTTCATTCATACGATTTTGCATCGTAATATAACGATAACTAGATTTATCTGATTCCGAATTAATTGAAATGAAATCGTCAGTAACAAAATCTTTACACAATGTTTTATACATAACATTGGCACTTTCGGTATTATGATTCACAACACCTTCTAACGTATTCGAACGAAAATTCAATTGTATGACGCTTGTATAAACAAATATCAAAAGTGCAACTGTTAAAAACAGTAAAAACAGCCTTATAAGATCATGATATTGGTTTTGTTTTTTCTTTTTGTTTAATTCTGAATCTTTCATACGCTACCAAATTATAAAATATAGAACCTGAATATCCAAACATTAAAAGTAAATAACAAATATCTCAATTACTTAGAATTCTTTTTCATTCTTGTATATTTTCTACCAAGATTATTTTCTAAAAACTTCTTTAAAAGTTCTTCATCTTCAACGCTGAAGTCTAATTCTTTACTTCTATAATCATCTGGTTTCTTTTCATTTTGAGATTCAACAGTAAAATATACAGCAATTACATTCTTTCTTCTTTCATAGTCATATGCACGTACTTCACTCCAAGGATAAAGCTTTCCACCAGAAACCATTCCTTCTTCTCCAACACCATCTCTAACGACCATATAAATAGATACTGCAATGATAGTCGCAGTTAAACGAAGAATATCAAACATAGACATACTCGATGCTTGTGTAATCATACTAATCACAGATAAAACACCAATCGCCAAAAATAAAATACGCATTGTTGACCATTGTTGATCTGAAATAATAACTTTACCATTCAACTTTCTCCAACGAATAAATAATGGTATAGATAAACCAATAAAAACTACCGCAATTAGAATATTAATAATATCAGTTGTAGATAAATTCATAATAATCCCCTTTAAATCTTTTGAATCATTATAACATAACCTAGAAACAAAATATTCATGATTCTTTCTAAAATATTCATAGAGAAGAAATGCATTCACAAGAATAAAATAATACGTAGATTTGGAGGCATTTTATGAAAAGTATAAAAATGATACAAGCATTGATTCAATATGGACTTGATACAAACTTAATTGAAGAAAGTGATATTTACTATGTATCAAATCTCTTATTTGATGTTTTAAAAATTGAACCACCAGTAGATTATGATCCTCATCTTGGCGAAAAAGAATCATTAGAATCCATTTTGAAAGTATTATTAGATGAATCAGTTGAAAGAAATGTTATTGATAATGGCATTGCATCTAGAGACTTATTTGATACAAGAATCATGAATTGTTTAACACCTAGACCAAGTATCGTTAGAAAGAAATTCTCTAAACGGTACAAACAATCTCCTTCTTTAGCGACGGATTATTTCTATAAATTATCTTGTGACAGTGACTATATAAGAAGATACCGTATTATCAAAGATAAAAAATGGATAACAAAAACAAAATATGGTGATTTAGATATCACAATCAATTTATCAAAACCAGAAAAAGATCCAAAAGCTATCGCTGCTAGTGCTAATAACAAAGAGAAAAAATATCCGCATGATTTATTATGCCATACAAATGAAGGATATGCTGGTAGATTAGATCATCCTTCTCGTTTTACACTACGACAGATTCCTATCGAATTAAATCATGAATTATGGTATATGCAATATAGCCCATACGTTTATTACAATGAACATTGCATTGTTCTAACCGATGAGAATCGTCCAATGTGTATTGAAAAGGCAACGTTCCAAAGACTATTAGAATTCCTTGATATTTTTCCTCACTATACGATTGGATCAAATGCAGATCTACCAATTGTTGGTGGTTCTATCTTATCTCATGAACATTTTCAAGGTGGTAACTACACCTTCGCAATGGCTAAGGCAAACATCCGAAAAAGTATTACATTTCAAGAATATCCTGAAATTCAAGCAGGAATCGTTGATTGGCCAATGTCTGTCATACGATTAGATGGCAAAGATAAAACTCAAATCGTTGAACTTGCGAATCACATATTAGAAACATGGATCAATTATGATGATCCATGTTGTGATATACTTTCCCACACTGGTGAAACACGTCATAACACAATCACACCTATCGCAAGAATGAAAGATGGAAATTATGAATTAGATCTTGTTTTAAGAAACAACCGTACAACAGAGGAATATCCACTTGGAATCTTCCATCCTCATAATGAATTACATCATATCAAAAAAGAAAATATTGGTTTAATCGAAGTAATGGGTCTTGCGGTATTACCAGCAAGATTACAAAAAGAAATGGAAGAATTAAAACAAGCAATTTTATCAAAAAAAGATGTAGCTTCTATTCCTTCTATTGCTAGCCATGCGGAATGGGCAAAAATGTTATTACAAAAATATACAATCAATCCAGATAACATTGATCAAATCATAGAAGATGAAATTGGATATGTATTTGCGAAAGTATTAGAAGATGCAGGTGTATATAAAAACACCCCTGTTGGTAACAAGGGATTTGATCAATTCATTCAAAAGATTTAAAAAATCGTAATTGCGATTCTTCAGGCTGTTGACAAATTTGATTTTGTCACAGCCTTTTATATTTTCCTACTAAAGTATTAAAAAAGAGCAGTTTTTAGGGATTGAGTACCTAATATTTGCTCTTTTCCAGACAATTTAACCCACTTTGATTTTTTAAAAGTTAATCTTTTTTTAAATAGGTAGTTTGTCAACACTCTGAGAAAATAATGCCTTATTTAACAGAAAATAAATATGAATTCTCATCTGCATCAACAACAATTGTTTTATTTGCGATGTTATCTGTAGATAAGATTAACTTAGCGACCTCTGTTTCAATGTTACGTTGGATATGTCTTCTCATAGGTCTTGCTCCTAAATGTGTATCAACACCTAATTGAATGATTCTATCTTTCGCTTTATCCGTAACTTCTAACGTAATATCTTTTTCCTTGAGTCTATCCGCAAGTAATGCTAAGAACTTATCAGCAATCTTCTTTTGTACTTCTACATCTAATGAATTGAATACGATGATTTCATCAATACGATTGACAAATTCTGGTTTAAAGAAATTATGAACTGCATCTTCATAATTCTTCTTACGTTCTTGTTCATTTTCATCAAACGCAAATTCACTACCAAGATTACTTGTCATAATAATGATGGTGTTTTTAAAATCAACTGTCACACCTTTAGAATCTGTAATTCTTCCATCATCTAATATCTGTAATAAGATATTAAATACATCAGGATGTGCTTTTTCAACTTCATCTAAAAGTACAATGGAATATGGATGTCTACGTACTGCTTCTGTTAATTGTCCACCTTCTTCATATCCTACATATCCTGGAGGAGCACCAATCAATCTAGAAACACTGAACTTTTCCATATATTCACTCATATCGATTCTTACAATATTTGATTCATCATCAAATAGTTGTTCCGCTAGTGCCTTGGCAACTTCTGTTTTACCTACACCTGTAGGACCTAAGAATAAGAATGAACCAAGTGGTCTATTTTCATCTTGAATATTCGCTTTAGAACGCATAATAGCGTCTGTTACTAATTCCAAAGCTTCATCTTGTCCCATGACTCTTTGTTTCAAGAAATCTTTCAAGTGTAAGATTTTTTCTTTTTCAGAACTCTTTAATCTAGAAATATCAATATGTGTCCATCTAGAAACTATGTTATTGATTTCTTCTTCATCTACAACACGTTTTAACATTGTATTAGAAGAATCATCTTCATCTGCATTCATAGAATCTTTGATTTTCTTCTCTAAAGCAGGAATTGTTGAATATAACAATTGACCAGCTTTATCATAATCATTCTTTTCTCTAGCTAGATCATACTGTCTTTTTGCTTCTTCTAGTTCATTTTGATAAGAAGCAATCGATTTATCACTTTCTTTTTCAGCATTCCATTTAGAAATACCTGCTTCTAGCTTTTCGTTAACATCTGCGAGTTCTTTTTCAATTTCTGCTTTTCTAGATAATGACTTCTCATCTTTTTCTTTCTTCAAAGATTTCAATTCCATATCTAGTAATTTTTGTTTACGATCTAACTCATAGAGTTCTGTTGGCATAGAATCTAATTCTACACGAATGGAAGAACATGCTTCATCAACAAGATCAATTGCCTTATCTGGTAAGAAACGATCTGTAATATAACGATCAGATAATTTTGCGGCAGATACCAAAGCTTCATCTTTAATCGTTACATGGTGATAATTCTCGAAACGTTCTTTTAAGCCTCTTAAAATCGCAATCGTATCATCAACTGTAGGTTCATTGACTTGAACCTTTTGGAAACGTCTTTCTAGCGCTCTATCTTTTTCAATGTATTGACGATACTCATTGTATGTTGTAGCACCAATACATCTTAGTTCTCCACGAGCTAGAAGTGGTTTTAAAAGGTTTGCGGCATCCATACTACCTTCTGTTTTACCAGCACCAACAAGATTATGAATTTCATCAATGAATAAAATGATATCTCCATTTGCTTGTTGAACTTGTTTTAAAACACCTTTTAATCTTTCTTCAAATTCACCACGATATTTCGCACCAGCAATCAAAGAACCCATATCTAGTTCAATCAATTTCTTATTCTTTAATCCTTCTGGAACTTCATCATGATAAATACGTTGTGCTAATCCTTCACAGATTGCTGTTTTACCAACACCTGGTTCACCAATCAGTACAGGATTGTTTTTTGTTTTACGAGATAAGATTTCAATCACACGTCGAATTTCTTCATCTCTACCAATCACTGGATCAATTTTATGATCCTTTACTTCTTGTACTAAATCCCTACCATATTTGCTGAGGGCATCAAGTTGGGATTCGTTTGTTTTTTCATCCATCTTCATACCTCCTCTTCTATCATTTTCAGCTTTGATCAAATCACGTAAAGTGAAATTACATTTTTGCATCAATTCATTGACAATGGGTGCATTTGTTTCAAAAATACCAATTAATAGATCAGCTGTACTCATGTACGTATCGCCAAGTTTTTTCATATAGTCCATTGCTTTTTGATACGCTTGTTGAAGATAACGATCTAAGGAAAGATCATTCGCACCTTCAACGATAGCTAGACCATTCATCGCATTTTTTACGATTGTTAAGAATTTAGACTTTGGAACATTTATTCTTTGAAATATTCCATCTAGGTTATCATCTTCTGCCATAGCACAGAGAACATGTTCTACCGTGACAAGACTGTTATGATTTTCCTGTGCTTTTGTAATAGCATTGTTAATAATCTGTTGGAGTATTTCTGTCATAATTTCTGGATTCATATGACACCTCCTTCTTCAGTTTTTTAACTGAATTGTTTTTTGAATTTTGACCAGAGTGTTTCACTCTTTTCGTTGTTTTGAATATCTTGTAATTGTTTATACAAATCTTTTTCTTTTTTAGACATGTTGTCATTGACCTTGATGCGAACTGTGACGATTTGATCACCCTTCTTACCACCTCTTAAATCAACGACACCCTTATTCTTTAATCTTAGTTTTGTACCATCTTGTGTACCAGCTGGAATCTTCATTGTCACATCGCCTTCAATTGTTGGAACATCAACACTTGTACCAATCGTTGCATCAACTGCACTAACTGGAATATCCAAGTAAATGTCTTTTCCATCTCTAGCGAAGAACTTATGTGGTTGTACATTAACTTCAATGAATAGGTCTCCATTAGGTCCACCATTGCTACCACGGTTACCTTTGCCAGCAACTCTTAATTGTTGACCACTGGAAATACCAGCAGGAATCTTAATTTCAACAGGTGTTGTTTTACGAATATAACCTTGTCCATCACATTGATGGCATACCCGTTTTACATGTTTGCCACTACCTCTACAATCTGGACATACATTCTGTGTACGCATTGTTCCGAACATTGTTCTTTGAACAGAATCGATAACACCAGTTCCATGACAACTTGGACAGTCTTCCACATCACTTGGACTTTCAGCACCTGTACCATGACAATGAGAACATTGTTCATCAAAAGTTAAATTAAGAGTTTCCGTCTTACCAAAACATGCATCCATAAAAGATACAGACATTCTTCTAAAGACATCTTCACCTTTTGTAGGACCTTGTTTACGATAACTTCTTGAAGAAGAGAAACCTCCCATTCCACTACCAAAGATATCACCAAAAATATCTCCTAAATCATCAAATCCACCACTTGAGAATCCTGAAAATCCAGAGAAGCCTCCAGCACCACCTGCAGCTTGTGGATCTACACCAGCAAATCCAAATTGATCATAAGCCTGTCTTTTCTTTGGATCAGAAAGAACTTCGTTTGCTTCATTGACTTCTTTGAATTTTTCTGCTGCATCAGGTTCTTTATTTAAATCCGGATGATATTTTTTCGCAAGCTTTCGATAAGCTCGTTTAATTTCATCATCGGTTGCATTTTTGGATACGCCAAGTACCTCATAATAGTCACGCTTATCTGCCATACATACCTCACTTTACCTTTGGAAACAAGAATGCGGAAAATAGATTCCGCATTCTTCATGATTAATTCTTTTCTTTGAAATCTGCATCAACAACATCATCATTAGATGAAGAAGATGTATTGTTAGCGGAAGGATCAGCTTGTGCACCTTGTTGTTGGTACATCTGTTGTGCCATTGTATTAGCAGCTTGTTCTAAAGCTTCCATCTTTGTCTTTAGAGTATCCATATCATTCTTATCGATAGCTTCTTGTAATTCGTCTCTCAACTTTTTAACTTCAGCCTTTTGATCTTCAGATACATTTGCGTTTTCACTCTTTAAAGTTTCATCAATTTGGTTTACAAATGCTTCAGCCTTGTTCTTTGTTTCGATGTCTTCTTTACGTTTGTCATCTTCAGCCTTATGTTCTTCAGCTTCTCTGACCATTCTATCGATTTCATCATCACTTAATCCAGAAGAGTTCTGAATTGTGATATGTTGTTCTTTATTTGTACCTTTATCCAAAGCAGATACTTTAACGATACCATTTACATCGATATCAAACTTAACTTCAATTTGAGGAACACCACGTCTAGCTGGAGCGATACCATCTAATTGGAAGTTACCAAGAGTCTTGTTATCTGCAGCCATTGGTCTTTCACCTTGTAGTACATGGATATCTACTGCAGGTTGGTTATCAGCAGCTGTGGAGAATACTTGAGACTTGCTTGTTGGAATTGTTGTATTTCTTGGAATCAATACAGTCATGACTCCACCAAGTGTTTCAATACCTAAGCTTAATGGTGTAACGTCAAGAAGTAATACATCTTGTTTTACATCACCAGATAATACACCACCTTGAATAGCAGCACCTAAAGCTACACATTCATCTGGGTTAACAGACTTATTAGGTTCTTTGCCTAATTCATTCTTAACAGCTTCTTGTACAGCTGGAATACGTGTAGAACCACCAACAAGTAATACTTGTGATAAGTCTGATGCATTTAATCCAGCATCCTTTAATGCATTTCTAACAGGAATCAATGTTCTATCAACAAGATCCTTTGTTAAGGAATCAAATTGTGCTCTTGTTAATGTAGCTTCTAAGTGTAATGGACCTTCAGCACCTGCAGAAATGAAAGGTAGAGAAATCTGTGTTTGAACTGTACCAGATAAATCCTTCTTAGCCTTTTCTGCAGCTTCCTTCAATCTTTGAAGAGCCATCTTATCAGCCTTAAGATCAATGTTGTGTTCTTTCTTAAAGTTATCAGCTAACCAATCAATGATCTTGTTATCAAAGTCATCACCACCTAGATGTGTATCACCAGAAGTAGCTAATACTTCAAATGTTCCATCAGCGATATCAAGAATAGATACATCGAATGTACCACCACCTAAATCGTAAACAAGAATCTTAAATTCATCATTTTGATCTTTGTCGAAACCAAATGCCAATGCAGCAGCTGTAGGTTCGTTGATAATTCTTTCAACATTTAATCCAGCAATCTTACCAGCATCCTTTGTTGCTTGACGTTGTGCGTCATTAAAGTAAGCAGGAACTGTAATAATAGCCTTATCAACTTTTTCACCTAAATATGCTTCAGCATAATCTTTCAAATAAGAAAGAATCATTGCGGAAATTTCTTGTGGTGTATATTCTTTTCCTTCTAATTCTGTTTTTTGATCTGTACCCATTAAACGTTTAATGGAATATACAGTATTTTTGTTTGTGATAAGTTGTCTTTTTGCGGCATCACCAACAATACGTTCCCCATTTTTGAAAGCAACAACTGAAGGAGTTGTTCTATTTCCTTCTGGGTTAGCAATAACCTTTGCTTCATTTCCTTCCATTACAGCCACACAGCTGTTTGTTGTACCTAAATCAATACCAATAATTTTGCTCATAATATACCTCCTGGTTATTCACTAACCTTTACCATAGCCGCTCTTAAGATACGGTCTTTTAACTTATATCCTTTTTGTAAAACTTCTGTCACCATACCTGGTTCAACACCTTCTTTTGCTTCACTCATCAGTGCTTGGTGCCAATTTCCATCAAATGGTTGTCCTACTGCTTCAATTTCTGTAACGCCTTCTTTTTCTAAGCATGACTTCAATTGATTGTAGATCATTTCTACACCTTTTCTATAGGCTTCATCTTGCGTAGCTTGTGCTAATGCTCTTTCACAATTGTCTAATACAGGTAATACTTCTTTTGCGAAAGATTGAATATGATATTTTTGTTTTGTTTCATAATCATTTATCAATCTTTTTCTAGTATTTTCTGTATCTGCATATGCCATCGCATAAGCATTTTTTAGCTTCGCAATTTCTTCATCTTTTTTTGCGAGTTCTTCTTTTAATTTTGTAACTTCATCTTCTTCCGTTGTTTCTGTTTCTTCTTCTGTTTCATCAGTAACGACAGCTTCTTCATTTGTTACTTCTTCAGTTTCTTTTTCTTTCTTTAATTCTTCACTCACTATCATCACCTCCTACGTTGTACATCTTTTCTATCATCCTAGCAGCGTATTTAACCATGCTAACTACTTTGTCATAATCCATTCTGCTTGGTCCTATGACCATAAATTCACCAGTTTCTTCTTCATTGACTTTAAATTTACTACGGACAACTGCGACATCATTGAACCAAGTTAATTCAGCTCCACTTCTTGTTGAAATTGCTAGTGCGTTTTCATCTTTATCCATTTTCTTCCAAACAGTCGAATCATTGAATAAAGTCATCATCTTTTTTAATTTATTAATATCTTCAAATTCAGGTTGATATAACATTCTATCTTTTCCTGAAAAATAAACGTTATCACTCGCAAATTTGATAAATGCTTTCACGAATGCTGTAAATAACATTTCATGTCTCTTTACAACAACACTTAATTCAGGTTTGATTTCTTCCATCTTTTCCGCAAGTTCTGTTATTGGAATTCCTTTTAATTTTTCATTCAAGATATCAGTACAAGTTTCTATATCACCAAATGGTACATCTTCATCAAAGTGGAAGTTCTTTGTTTCTGTATGTCCAGAATTTGTAATAAATACACAAACTGCATTTCTTTCATCAATTGGAAATAATTTGATATGTTCCAATGTCTGTGTGGATGCATCAGGGCCGATAGCACCACTTGTCATATTTGTCATATCGCTTAAGATCTGACAGCTTTGATGAATGGCTTCTTCCATATTGAGATTGCTAGTCTCAAATGCATCTTTGATAGCCACTTCCATCTTTTCATCCATTCCAGACTCATCTAATAAATTCTCACAATAGAACTTATAACCTAATGTGGATGGAATCCTTCCAGAAGAAGTATGTGTTTTTTCTAGATAACCCATTTCTTCCAAGGCTTGTAAATCATTACGAATCGTAGCACTTGAGTATGGAAGATTGTACTTTTGTTGTAACGTTTTGGAACCTACAGGTTCGGCATTTTGAATAAAATCATCTACAACAACTTTAAAGATTTCTATTCTTCTTGGCGTTAGCACTTCACACACCTCCTTTAGCACTCTTATTTCAAGCCTGCTAGTATATTATACCTGATTATTAGCAGAGTCAAGGCTTGAGTGCTAAATTCTTTCAAAAATTTTCATAAAAAAGCATGTCTTAAACATGCTTGTAATATGTGATCTTTGTAATGCCATAAATAGCTTCTTTTTGATATTTTAGATGTACAAAATCTTCACATTGATAATTCTCTTCTTTCAATGATTCAATCACTACTACACCACTTTCTTGAATCATATCATTGTCATCTAAATACTTTAGTATTTGGAGATTCTTTTGTTTTTTATAAGGAGGATCTAAATAAACAAAATGAAATTGAATATTTTCATCCTTCATAAGATTTAACATCTTCATATCATTCACTGGATATACTTTTGTTTGTTCTGAAACATCCAATATCTCAATATTCTTTTTAATGATTTGACAAGCTTCTCTATCATTGTCAGAAAAATATATAAAATCCAATCCTCTAGATAGCCCTTCTAAACCAACTGCACCACTTCCTGCATAAAGATCTAATCCATAACCTCCATCAAAATAACTTCCTAATGAAGAAAAGATTGCTTCTTTCACTTTATCTAATGTTGGTCTAGTAGAGTTTCCTTTTTTTGTCTCTAATTTTCTAGATGAATATGTTCCCGCAATAATTCTCATTCAATTTCCTTTCTATTGTATTGTGATATGACAGCCTGTGCAATTCCAACCATAAACATAATTGACATCGTTGAAGATCCACCTGAAGAAATCATCAATAAAGGGACACCTGTTAAAGGAATCAATCCAGTTACACCACCAATGTTGAAAAAACAATGGACAACAAAATACATCGCAGTACCCGTTAGAATGATTTTGGCTTTTTCATTTTTGATCTTCATTGCGAAATATAACAATCTAAAAACAATTAAGCTATATAACGCAATCAATAACAAGAAGCCAACAAATCCTAACTCTTCTACTAATATCGCAAGGATAAAGTCCGTATTTGCGGCAGGAAAATCTGTATATTTACGAACAGAATTTCCATAACCTACCCCAAACAATCCACCATCCGCAAAAGATACTAATCCTTTTACGATTTGATAAGATGATCCATAAATATCTTGGAAAGGATTGACTGCAGATAAGAAACGATTCTTTTGATAAGTTGATAAAAATGGCATACTTTCAATCAAATGTGTTCCTAAAGGAGAAAGAATAAAAATCGCTACACCAACCATACACCAAAAGGCAACTCTTAAAAAGATTTGAAAGTTTTTTGCTTGTGGATGTGTAGGAATCAATAGACAAACACAAACAATTAAAAAGATAACAGCCATAGATCCAAAGTCATGTTGAACAAATAATACAGTTACCAAATAAATTCCAATAAACAATAATGGTCTTACAAATAAATCACGCTTTCTAGGATAAATCTTTTTCACATCACCTAGATATGCCGCAACAATCAAGATACTGATGATTTTTGCGAATTCACTAGGCTGCAAGGATACTTCCATTCCAGGAATTGGAATACGGATCCATGCATGCGCACCACCAGAAGCACTAAAGGCAATACAAGAAATCAATAATACTTCCATACATATAATAACAATTGGAAATTTCTTACTCTTTAATCTTTCTAATCGAAACCAGTTAGAAAGTTTACACATAATAAAATATCCAACAATGACGAACACAATTTGTTTAACCACTGTTTTCACAAGATAGGATGGGTTACTAACAGCTAGCCCCATGGACGCTGAACCTATCATTAAAGTTCCATATATCATTAAAGAGAACATCGCTAGATGGATCATCAAATCACTACCACTACTCATCAAAAAGGAAAAGATTCCTTTTTTTAATTTCCGTTTTTTTCTTTCGTTTGTCATAGAATTTATTGTAACATCATTTTGACATTTTTAACGCATATGATTAGAATACTAAGGAGGTTTTTTTATGTTAATAAATAATGATACGATTGTGAAAGATACAGATCCTATTATTCGCGAAAAAAGCGAAGTAGTCTCATTACCATTAAATCAAGAAGATGAAACTCTTCTTAGAGAAATGTTGCAGTATGTAAAAGATAGCACAGATGAAGAAAAAGCTGAGAAATTTAATTTAAGACCTGCAGTTGGAATCAGTGCTATCCAAGTTGGTGTAAAGAAACAAATGACTGCTGTTGTTGTGGATGATTTAGATAAAAATGGTGAACCAGAACATTTTGAATATATGTTGGTGAATCCAAGAATTGTATCTTCTTCTGTACAAAAAGCTTATTTACATGGTGGTGAAGGTTGTTTATCTGTTATTGAACAACATGAAGGTTATGTTGTTCGTAGTGCTAGAGTCACTGTTAAAGCATTTGATTTATGTACAAATACAGATATTACGATTCGTGCTAGAGGATATTTGGCAATTGTTTTACAACATGAAATCGATCATTTTTCTGGAACTTTGTTCTATGATCGCATTAACGCAAATGAACCATTTAAAGAAATTGAAGGAGCTCTTGTAATATAATGAGCTTCTTGTTATTTTCAAATAAAATAATGTTATAATATTTTTGCCTTATAAAGTATTATGTAGTTTTTAATATTGGAGAAATTATAATAATGAGTGAAACAAAAACAAGAAGAAAGTGCACTCGAAATAACGTTCGTTATTCTGAGATTGCCGAAGAAAAAGAAGTAATTATCAATCATAAAACGGATACTCTTGTCTACGCTATTGGTGGACTTGGGGAAGTCGGAAAAAACATGTATTGCGTGGAACATGATGATGAAATCATTATCATTGACTGTGGTGTCATGTTTCCAGAAAGTGGCCTATTAGGCGTAGACTATGTCATTCCTGATTATTCTTATTTACAACAAAATCAAGAAAAGATCAAAGCTTTAGTAATTACGCATGGTCATGAAGATCACATTGGTGGTTTACCATTTTTCTTAAAACAAGTTCGAATCAAAGAAATTTGGGCTGGCCCTTTCGCTAAAGCATTGATTGAAAAGAAATTAGATGAACATCACATGTTAAGAAGTGTGAAGATTCGTGAAATTGATTCTGAAGAAACACGTATCAGAACTAAATACTTTACAATTGGTTTTGTAGATACTGTCCATTCTATTCCAGATTCCTATGGTGTATTAGTCAATACACCTAATGGTAGAATCTTTGAAACGGGTGACTTTAAATTTGATTTAACACCTGTAGGAAAGAATTCTGACTATCAAAAGATGGCATATATTGGACAAATTGGAGTTACGTTATTAATGAGTGATTCTACTAACTCCTCTGTACCTGGTTGGTCTATTTCAGAAGGTAAAGTCGCACAAGCAATCAACGAACAAATGGCAAAGACACCTGGACGTTTGATTGTTTCTACGTTTGCTTCAAATACATATCGTTTAGCACAAATCTTAGAAGCTGCAGTTGCATGCAATCGTAAAGTAGCTGTATTTGGTAGAAGCATGGAAAATGTTCTAGAAATTGGAAGAAGACTTGGCTATATCAATATTCCTGATTCTTCTTTCATTACGGGTAATGAATTAAATACATTATCACCAAATCAAATTTGTATCGTATGTACAGGTTCTCAAGGAGAACCTATGGCAGCACTCAGTAGAATCGCAAATGGAACACACCGTTTCATTAAAATTCTTCCAGGTGATACGGTATTATTCTCATCTAATCCAATTCCAGGTAATGGCGTATCTGTAGGAGGTGTTATCAACCAACTAACACGTGTTGGAGCTAATGTTATAACAAACTCCCCTTTAACTTCTTTCCATACAACTGGACACGCTCCACAAGAAGAACAGAAGTTAATGTTAAATTTGATCAAACCTAAGTATTTCATGCCAAATCATGGTGAATATAAGATGTTAGTACAACATGTTCAAACAGCTATGACGACTGGTGTTCCAGAAGAAAATTGTTTCGTTTGTGCAAATGGTGATGTACTTGTATTGAGAAATGAAGAAGTCTTTGAAGCAAAAGAACGTATTCAAACAGATGCAATTTATGTAGATGGTAATGACGCATCTGGATTAAGCACTTCTGTCATTAAAGATAGAAAGATTCTAGCGGAAAATGGTTTAGTAGCTGTTATCGTTACTATCGATTCTAGATATAACAAGATCTTATGTAGACCAAATATTGTATCTCGTGGATTTGTTTATATCAAAGAATCACAAACATTATTAAAAGAAGCAGAATTAATTGTATATGATGCTTTAAAGAAAAAAATGCAACAAAGAACAACATTTGGTGAATTAAAGAATTGTATTCGTTCTTCCTTAGAACCATATCTCTTTAAGAAAACAAATCGTAATCCTATTGTTATTCCAATTATATTAAATCAAAAAGCTGCGATGGAGGAAATTCAAGCCAAAGTCAAAGCGAGACAATCTTATACAAGAAAAAAATAAGAGCATTCATTTGAATGTTCTTATTTTTGTTTTGGAACTAAAGTAATAATTAAGTTCTTTTTTAAAATCTCATCTGTAATTTCTATTGTAGAAGTTTCTAATCGTTGTATATGAGATATCTTTGACATAACACTATCTATGTCTTCTAATACATCATAACCAACACCAAAATCTCTAAAATGCATGAGTATCGTTAATGATGGTTTTATTGTCTGAATGATTTCATTTGCTTCTAAAGAATCAATTGTATAATAACCTCCAACGGGAATCATTAATACAGAAGCTTCTTTTAATACATCATATTCTTGTTTTGTAGGCAATCTTCCAAGATCACCTAAATGTGCCACTTTGATTCCATCCACAGAAACAATTGTAATATTAGAGAAACCACGTTTTGTTCCATCATGATGATCATGTGGTACTTTGATCAATTGTTTATTCCAAATATCTTTATCAATGTTTCTAACAAGATGCTCTGCGTTATGATCTGCATGATCATGAGAACAATATACTTGATCTACAGATAAATCATTAGGAAGTTTTAATCCAGGAACAGAACCATCTTCATATGGATCAAATAGAATAGAATGATTTTGGTTTTCTACTAAGAAACAGGAATGTCCATAATACGTTATTTTCATACTATACTCTAAAAAAATACTCTTAAATGATAACACATCTAAGAGTATTGATATAATTCAGGAATTATTTAACTTCTACGATTTTCATCATATTCGCAGAACCTTCACCAGTTGGATATCCTGCAGAAATGATAATCAATTCACCAGGTTTTACACCGAAATCCTTTGCGAATAATGAAGCAAGATCATCATCGTTTGTTAATGTATTTTGAACATCAGAAACGACTGGAATAACACCCCAATAAGATTCGAGCTTATGTTGTGTATCCTTTGTGAATGTAACCGCAATAATTGGTACATTTGGTCTGAACTTAGAAATACGACGAGCTGTTGTTCCACCTTGTGTAAATGCAACGATAGCTCCAATATTATCTAATGTTAATGTAGCATCAGAGATTGCAATAGAAACTGCATCTTGAACTGTCTTGTTACTTGTTGTCTTTAACCAATCTAATCTTTCTCTGTAAGGAAGGATCTTTTCAGCTTCTTCAGCAATTTCACTCATTGTTTCACAAGCTTCTACTGGATAATCACCTGCTGCACTTTCAGCAGATAACATAACGCCATCAGAACCATCTAATACAGCGTTGCATACATCAGAAGCTTCAGCTCTAGTACATCTTGGGTTATGTGTCATAGAATCAAGCATATGCGTAGCAGTAATAACTGGTTTACCAACGATATTTGCTTGACGAATGATATGCTTTTGATATACAGGTACTAACATTGTAGGAATTTCTACACCCAAGTCACCACGAGCAACCATTACACCATCAGCAGCTTCTAGAATAGAATCAATGTTGTCATAACCTTCTTGGTTTTCAATCTTAGCGATGATGTTAATACGTGGTTTTCCTTCTTCAATACAAATCTTTCTGATTGCGTTAACATCAGAAGCACGACGTGTAAATGAAGCAAAGATAAAATCTACATCATTTTGACATCCAAAACGGATATCAGCTTCATCCTTTTCAGAAAGGAATGGCATAGATAACTTAACACCTGGAACGTTGCATCCTTTATGAGAACTAATAGGACCAGCAACTTCAACTCTACATTTTAATTCTGTTCCACTGTTAGAAAGAACTGTTAATCTCATCTTACCATCGTTAATTAAGATTTCATTTCCTTCTTTTAAGTCATCAAATAATTCAGGAACTTGAATGTAGAATTTTTCTTTTGTTCCTTCACATTCTTCTTTTTCGATATAAACGATATCGCCAATTTCATAGTCTTCAGAACCATTCACAAAATTACCTAAACGAATTTCAGGACCTTTTGTATCTAAAGCAACGCCTAAGTTAATACCTGTTTGTTCAGATACTTGACGAACCATCTTGATTCTAGCTAAATGCTCATCATGAGTTCCATGAGAGAAGTTTAAACGTGCAATGTTCATACCTGCATGAGCAAGTTCTGTTAATGTCTTTGTATTTTCAGATGCAGGACCAATTGTACAAACGACTTTTGTTTTCTTAAATAAATGTTTCATAATTCCCCTTTTTATACTAAACGATCAAATAAACGATATAACTGCTTTCTACTCTTCTTAGGTCTTTCTAATGCTTCTTGGATAGGCATTGATGTGATTTCATTATCAATGATACCTACACAATGTCCTCCGATTCCTTCCATCAATAGATCAACTGCTTTTTCTCCCATACGAGACGCTAACATACGATCTGTTGGTGTTGGAGAACCACCACGTTGGATATGTCCTAATACAGTTGCGCGACCAGAAAAGTTTGTTGATAAAGAAACTTTCTTAGCCAATGCATCTGTATCCGTAATCTTTTCAGAAATGATTACGATTGCGTGATTCTTTTTAGCCGCATCAGATAAATATCTAAGATTTTCAATCACCTCTAATTCATCGTATCCAGTTTCTGGAGTAATGACCATTTCAGCACCACAAGATATTGCGGTATATAAAGCCAAATCTCCACAATGGTTTCCCATGACTTCTACGATAGAACAACGATGATGACTAGAAGAAGTATCTCTTAATTTATCGACGTTTTCTATACACGTATTCAATGCAGTATCGAATCCTATAGTAAAATCCGTTCCAGGAATATCATTATCAATTGTTCCAGGTAAACCAATACAATTGATTCCTTTTTTTGTTAGAGATAACGCACCTCTATAAGATCCATCTCCTCCAACAACAACTAACGCTTCAATTCCTTCACGCTTCAAGTTCTTAATACATTGATCTTGAATCTCAGCCTCTTTAAATTCAGGTAATCTAGCTGTACCTAATTTTGTTCCACCTCGATCAAGAATATCTGATACATCTGTTCTTGTTAGAGATACAAAGTTACTTTCTAATAAACCTCTATATCCGTTATAAACACCTACAACTTCAATTCCATTATTCAATGCAATTCTTGTAACAGAACGAATTGCTGCGTTCATCCCAGGTGCATCACCACCAGATGTAAGAACTCCAATTTTTCTTACCATATATGTACCCTTTCCTTTTGAATACCTCGATTATAATAGCATTGCAAAAATCAAAAAAAAAGATAAATATTTCACAATTTTCTTGAAATTATTTGTTAAACGCTTACAATTTTTTGATATTCTGAAATCGGTTACATAATTTCGACTTTTAAAACGTATTTTTTACTTGAATTTCACATTTTCAAAAGAAAAAGAATGTATCAAGCTTAACGATACACTCTACGATTTTCTGAAGCTAATTCAACTGGCTTTGACATTGCCTTGATACGATCCATGATACGTAATGCTTTGACTTCCTCTTCTTTTGATTTGTTATTGAAGCGAAAATGAGTTTCTAAAGAAGCAAGATCTTCATTACTTGTAAACCATGTAGGTAATCCTTTTTCATATCTTGCGTTTAATAGTGGCAATAAAATAGAATCACGATTCCATTCTGTTACAGTTTCACCACCAATTTCATCAATTACTAAAAAATATGCATATTTTAATTTATCCAATTCAGTTTCATATTCTTTAAATTGAATTCTAGAATTCATTCTTTGAATAAATGTTGGATAATGGATAAAAGCTACCTTTTTCCCTTGTTTAGCGTATTGGTTACAAGCACCAGCACTGAGATATGTCTTACCTGAACCTAGCGTTCCATATAAATAGATTCCTTTGTTTGCCTCCAATGCATTTATACATTCAATATAAGAAGCAACATATTCTTCTTTTTCATTATTTAAGTTAATATTTTTTATATTCACTGTAACCATATTTTCTGGCATATCATTTACTAGAAAATTTTCTAAGTGTTTACGTGCTTGAATCTTTTCACGCATATATTTACATGCATATTTTTCAACATGTAAAAATCCATCATCTACTAATTGATTTAAATAACCTGTTTCTTTTTGTTTACAATCATTTAGTCCTTTGCATTGTAAACAATTTATAACTTCTTTATACCATGATGAAACCTTATATGGATGTGTATCTAAATGTTCTAAAGGAATATGATATTTTTTCATTAAATCTAATAACATTTGATCTTGTTTTAAAGAGGCAGATAATTGTTCTACTTCATGTAATTGTTGTTCTGTTCGAACATCATGAAAGACTGCTTTTTCCATATTATTCACCTCCTAATTTCTTTTGTAGAGCTTTTGCTTTTTCTAAAGTTTCTTTTGTGACAGGTGTTGTTTTCAATGTGCCTTCTTTTTGTTGTTTCATGTATTCAGGCATTTCGACTTTGACATGATTTTGATAATTCGTTTTCTTTTTCAAGACTTTTTTAGTTTCCGCAATTGCTTCTTCTTTTGTAGAAACGCCATCTCTTGCCCATTCACCCGCAACCATATCAACAAACTTATTTACTAAGCGATTATCAGATTCTTTCAAGATATATTCAATCATGATATTAATAACGACTGGGGAGAAATGCATTTCTAAAGATAAACGTTCTAATATTTTTTTATCATTATATGTTAGTTCTGCACCATTTTGTTTACTTTGTAAGAATGATGCTGGTGGTAAATCATATGGATCTTTGGACTTTGTAATACTTGGTTTACTATGTTCGCAAAGCTCTAATAAACGTTTTTCATCAAATGTCATAGATTCTAGATAGATAGACTTAGAAACATTGATCAACATTTGATCTGCATCTATTCCATATAGAGTCGCCAATTTACCAATCGTCGCTAAATTCTCAGGTGTTCTTAATTCAGTTGGAAATACACTTGTTTTTGTGATTGTTAAAAAGTGTTCATAATCAAAATGAATAGAATCATCTTCATTATTGAATTTGAATTTTGGTTTTACAGTCGTATAAACAACGGAGTTATCAAAATCATCTTCTTTGATATTTTTGACTTGTACAGTAATTTCTTGATAACCACCTGTATTTAGCGCAATAGAACCATATTTACTCATTGTTTCATCATATGTTTTCTTTTGTGCTACACGAATATAGCGATTGACATATAAACTAGAAGACAAGAAATCACTCGCAGACAAGGGTGTATGTAACATATACAAATATGTATTAAAACGATCAGATTCTTTCACAAACGTTCTTAATAACATGTATTCTTCTAATTTCATTCTAGCGTGTTCAAATGTATCTATTTGAATTGAGTTCATGAGATTCATTAAACGCGCATGTCGCATTCCTACATGTGTATTTCGACTTTCCGCATATAAAGTAAGATAAACAAGAATCGCATCTCCACCTATCAACGGTTGATAAAGCGTCATTAAAACATCCATATCAGAAGTTGATAAGTCTTTTGTTGTATAGATGCGATATGTATCTTTCATCTTAAGCTCCATTGCGATGTCTCATTTCCTTTCTAAGTCCAGCGATATATTGATTCACTTTACTTCCTAATTCTTTTAAATCACCATCATTCATAATCACATCATCTGCATTCTGCATTTGATATTCTGGATCAAATTGTGAAGAATATCTAGCTAATGCTTGTTCTTCACTATAATTACGATCTTCTTTCATACGTTTGATTGCGGTATCTTTTGAACAAGAAACAACAAGTATCTTGTCGAAATATTCTTTCATATTTGCTTCAAATAATAAAGGAATTTCCGCAAAAATAATTTTTTGATCTTTGTGATTTTCAAAAAATTTTTGCATACCTTCTATTACATAAGGATGTACAATGACATTCACTTGTTTTCTTTTTTCTTCATCATGAAAAATCATATCTGCCATTTTTTGACGATCAATATCACCACTATCATCTAATACATCTTCAGAAAGAATTTCTACCAAATGTTTAAAACAAGGATTTGATGCATGTGTTGTCATCTTTGCGTATTGATCTGCGTTAAACACACAAAATCCCATTCTACGGAATAGAATCGATACGCTTGTTTTCCCTGAGGCAATTGTACCTGTAATTCCAATCTTCATCATCTTCTCCTTTTACTTTGCTTCATACCAATCTTTTCCAACTGCACATTCACTTGTGAGTGGCACTTTTAATTCCATCGCATGATTCATACCTTCTTCAATGATTTCTTTCATGAGATTTTCTTCTCCTTCAACAACATTAAAGATCAGTTCATCATGTACTTGTAGAATCATCTTACTTTGAACTTTTTTATCCTGCATCATTTGATCAATTCGAATCATCGCAATTTTGATAAGATCTGCTGCAGATCCTTGGATTGGCGCGTTCATCGCTGCTCTTTTTCCAAATTCACGAATCATGTGTTGTGAACTATGAATTTCAGGAATTTCTCTACGTCTTCCACATAGTGTTGTTACGTATCCCTTTTCTTCACATTCTTTAACGATTGCGTTCATATACGTTTTGATTCCAGGAAATTTCTCATAATATCGATCAATAAAATCTCTTGCTTCAAAACGAGATACGTCCATTTGTTTCGCTAGACCAAATTCACTAATGCCATATACAACACCAAAGTTAACTGTTTTTGCCTTACGACGCATATCAGAAGTCACTTCATCTTGTGATACATCAAAAATATCCATTGCGGTTTTTGTGTGGGCATCAACGCCTTGATTAAAAGCATCAATCAAACTCTTTTCATCTGCCATATGTGCTAACATTCTTAACTCAATTTGATGATAATCACAACTCATCATCAAACAATTTTTTTCAGGCTTAAAAGCTTTTCTAATTTGTTTTCCTTCTTCATCTCTGACAGAAATATTCTGTAAGTTAGGTTCAGAAGAAGATAGTCTTCCAGTTTGCGTTGCACATTGATTATAGATTGTGTGGATCTTTCCATCCTTTTGGATATATTTCTTCAATCCTTCCGCATATGTAGAATAGATTTTAGATAGTTTACGATATTTCAAAATATGATCGATGATTGGATGCAAACCTGCTAGACTCTCTAACTTATCTGCACTTGTCGTTCTTTTCTTTCCACTTGGTAATCCTAATTCATCATATAATACTTCACTTAATTGTTTTGGAGAATTGATGTTAAATTCTTTATTTGCGATATGATAGATTTCTTCTGTTTCTTTTTGAATACGTGCATAAGTATCATTCGCTATATCGTTTAATACATTGATATCTACTGAAATACCTTCTTTTTCCATGCGATATAGAATTTCTGTTAATGGCATTTCAATATCTCGATATAATTTTTCCATTCCGCATTCTTTCAATTTAAGAATTGTGGATTCATATAATTTTTGGATGTTTTGTACAGATTCACATGCATATTTTGTTTGATTATCTTCATCCACAAATAATACAGGTTTACTGTTTTTTCCATAAACATCTTCAAATGTAATCGATGTAGACAATCCAAAAGCATCAAAGATCTTTTCTGTTGACGTTAATGTTGAATCACATAATGAGGCAAGGATCATCGTATCATCATAAAAATGAATAGTAATAGATTCCTTCTCTAATAAATGCATATTTCTTTTGATATCATATCCACATTTGTGGGGAACATCTTTTTTCAAATATTCTAATAGTTCTATATCCTTCTTTGCATCTTCTAAACGAATATA
>CAVKTV010000005.1:0-31560 GCA_963659075.1 Lachnospiraceae bacterium
TACGATATCTTAATGATTGTGTTAAAATAGGTGCAGAGGTATTTATCGATGAATGAAACAATTTATGTGACTGGACATAGACATCCGGATTCTGATGCGATATGTGCAGCGATAACGTATACAGATTTTTTAAATCGTACAGGACATAGTGCTGTTGCTTGCAGACAAGGTCCATTAAATGAAGAAACAAAGTTTATTTTGAAGAAATTTGGATTGGAAAATCCATTGTTAAAAACAGATGCTAGAGCTAGAATCTGTGATATTGAAATTGATGAACCAACAATCATTCAGAAGAGTGAAACAGTACATCATGCTTGGCATGTGATGTTACAGACACAGAATAGATCATTAGAAGTATGTGATGAAAATGGTAATCTATGTGGAATTTGTTCTACAAGTAATTTATCTAGTGTAAGAATTCATCCAGAAAGAGATTTAGTTACTTTGATGTCTACCGCCACATTAGATAATATCGCTAGAACGATTGGTGGAGAAATTGTATATCGTCCAGAACGTTTTTCTACGAATGGTGTTGTACATGTTATTACATTAGAAGAACATGAAATGGAAGTGTATGCATTAAAGGATGGTATTTCCATTCTTTCTAGTGGTATTGAAAAACAGATGAATGTCATTCATAGAGGTTGTAAATGTTTAGTCATCACATGCGGTGTTAAGGCAGATTCTAGTGTGATTGAACTAGCGAAAAAAAATCAATGTGCAATCATTGAAACAATCAATGACACAATGAATACTGCACGTGTTATTACAGAAAGCTATAGTGTAGAACAAATCATGCGTAAAGAAGTGATTACGTTTAATGAGAATGAATATGTAGAAGATGTGGCAATGAAGATGAATAATTCTCGTGTTCGTTCTTATCCTGTATTAAATGATGAAGGAAAGATTGTAGGTGCGATTTCTAGATATCATACAAGAAACTATAAGAAATTAAAGGTGGCACTTGTAGACCATAGTGCAGTAAACCAAACGTTCCAAAATATTGATATGGCAGAAATTGTCGCAATTGTAGATCATCATCATATTGGTGATATTCAAACACAAATGCCAATTGAATATAGAAACCATAGATGTGGTAGTACATGTACAATCATTGCGCAATTATACAAAGAAAATAATCTTGTTCCAGATAAAGTGATGAGTGGATTGTTGTTATCAGCTATTTTATCTGATACGTTGAATTTTAAATCCGCTACAACAAAACCAGAAGATCGTGAAACGGTTGCTTACTTAGCTCAGATAGCTGGAATTGATGATGTAGATGGATATGCTAGAGAGATGTTAGGTGCATCTGTATCCTTGATTGATGCAACACCACATGATATCTTAACACGTGATTTGAAGAATTATGAGATTGGAAAATATCATTTTGCGATTGGTCAAACAAACTATTCTAGATTGGATGAAGTACAGAAGATTCTTCCTCAATTCTTAGAAAATATGGAACGTGAACAAGCGGAAAATAAATTGGATATTCTTGTAATGTTGTTTACAGATGTAATGGGAAATGGTTCCATGTTCTACTATTATGGATCATTAGCACATGTGGTGGCGGATGTTATTGAGACGACATTTGATGAACATTCTGGATTTGATCCAAACATCATTTCAAGAAAGCAACAATTGATGCCAAAATTATCAGAAGTTTTGACGAATTTATGATGCAGATCTTAGGTCTGCATTTTTTATGTTAAAATGTTTGTACTATGATTGATATTTGTTTATTAGGTACAGGTGGAACAGTTCCATTACCATATCGTTGGTTAACGAGTCTTTTAGTGAGATGGAATGGACATGAAGTATTAGTGGATTGTGGAGAAGGTACACAGATTGCGTTGAATGAACAGACAATTTCTTGTAAGCATATAGATGCGATATTGTTGACGCATTTTCATGCAGATCATACTGCAGGTTTACCTGGGCTTTTATTATCTATGGCCAAAGCAGATCGAACAGAACCGATTACGATCTATGGTCCAAAAGGGTTGCGAGAAATATTACAAGGGGTACAAATGATTGCACGTTATGTACCTTTTGAAGTGAATTATGTTGAATTTCAAGAAAAAGAAAATACGTTTGAAATTGATGGGCTACAAATCACATCCTTTTTTGTAAAACATTCTGTACCTTGTTATAGCTATGATTTTAAATACGCAAGAAATCCAAAGTTTGATCGTACAAAAGCAGAAGAAAACCATGTCCCAATAAAAGCGTGGGGAATCTTACAAAAGAATCAATCCGTTACAATAGATGATATAACATATACACCTGATATGGTTTTAGGTGAAGCTAGAAAAGGTATTCACTTTGTATATTCTACAGATACACGTCCAACAGAAATGATTGAGAAATATGTAAAAGATGCTGATCTCTATATTGGTGAAGGAATGTATGGTGATGCAGAAAAACTAGAAAAAGCGAAGTTAAATCGTCATAGTATGATGCAAGAAACTGCCTTGATTGCCAAAAGAGGCAATGTAAAACAATTGTGGTTTACGCATTATTCTCCAAGTATGCATGATCCTACTATCTATTTAGAAGATATTCATGAAATCTTTGAAAACGCAATTATTTCTAAAGATGGACAACGAATTGATTTATCTTTTTCAGATGAGGAATGATTATGTTCGATGTGATTATTAATCCAGCTGGTGCTTCTGGCAAAACAAAAAAGAAATGGTTAAAAGAAATAGAACCATTATTTCAACAGGCAAATGTTGAATATAATGTTTATTATTCTTCTTTAGAATATGATATTTCAGATATTATCAAAGATCTTACTTCCACAAATGATGAAAGAAATATTGTTATCATTGGTGGAGATGGTTCTATGAACTTAGCAGTTAATGGAATCCAAAATTTCAAACAAACACGTATTGGGTTGATTCCTTGTGGATCAGGAAATGATTTTGCCTTAGGATTAGGAATTAAAAAAGATATCCAACAATGTACGAAAGATATCTTACAGGGAACAGTTAAAAGAAAGATAGATGTAGGTGAAGTAATATATTTTGATCGCTATGAAGAATTATATAAAGAACATAAACAAAGCGATGGATTTGTACATCGTCGTTTTGTGATTTCTTCTGGCATTGGATTTGACGCACATATTTGTCAAAGAGCACAAATCTCTCCTATGAAAAAAGCATTAAATAAGATTCATCTAGGAAAACTAGTATATCTATTTGTCGCAATTCAAATCATTGCTTCTACAAAACGTATTCCAACAAAAATCACAATCAACCAAACAACATATGACTATCCTGAATTATTATTTGCGGTAGGTATGAATACAAAATATGAAGGTGGTGGGTTTCAATTCTGTCCACACGCTAGTGAAGATGATCATCAATTAGATCTATGTATTGGAAATCAATTATCACAATTTGATTTCTTCCGTATCTTTCCATATGCCTATTCTGGTTCTCATTTAAAATTTCATGGTGTTTATGAGAATCGTGTTTCAATGATTGAAATTGAAAGTGAACAACCAATGTGGGTACATACAGATGGAGAAGTTACTTGTAAATCTAAACACATCAAAATGCAGATATTAAAAGATACATTACAAATGTTGAATTAGATATTTCGTAGAATTGTAAATGTGATTAAAATGAGGGAACAAATCAAAATCAATAGATTTTGATGATGTTTTAGAAATGACTGTACATGTTGGTTTCTATATGTACAAATATAAACGCATACACAAAAACAAAGTGGAAGAAATAATGCATTATAAGATATACATTCTTTGATATTGCCTTGTAAGAAACTGACAAATGCACGACTCATTCCACAAGTAGGACACTGTAGATGTAAGAAATGACGAAAAGGGCATAGATTAATGCCCATGAAATACAAAATCATCGATACAATAAAAAGAAGTATAAAATCAATAAGAACGGATTGCATTAGAGTACCATTGAGATTGCAGCTAAGTTCTTTTCTTTTGTTCGTTTCATGACTGTAAACCAATCAATAATTGTAAGAATACCACAACAACCAGCTGTTAATAGTTTTAGAACGCCCATACCAATATCACCCAACATAAAACGATCAATTCCTAGATTTCCAACAAAGATAGAAATCAATAACATGATCGTTGGATCTTTGAGTTCTATTGCTTGTAAAGAAATGAATACATTTTCATCACAATTTTCTAAACTTTGACGCAACATTGGAATAACTGCTGGATCGAAATATTTCGCATTAGCGATTAAATATAAATCAATTGACTGTTTGTCCATGGTGAATTCCTCTCTTTTCAATATGATTATAACAAAAAAAGGACATAAAGTCCTTATATGGTGTGCTCGACGGAGTTCGAATCCGCAACCTTCGGCTTCGGAGGCCAACACTCTATCCAGTTGAGCTACGAGCACAAAACAGTATTATTTTACATGGTGTGCTATAATTTTTCCATGCATAAGAATATCAAAAATATTAAATTGATTGTTGTGGATGTAGATAATACGATCATTCCTGCAGGTTCACAAAGTATTTCTAAACATTTAAAAGAAGCTTTTTCTAAGGCGATGGATAAAGGAATCAAAGTGATGGTGAATACAGGAAGACATTATACTTTTTTACAACCATCTTTGTTTGATGATTTACCAATGGAATATATTGGTACGATCAATGGTGCGTGTGTAACAGATCGTTTTGGAAATACATTAGAAAAACACCCAATGAAAAAAGAACACATGGAAGCAATTACAAATATTTGTTTGAAAAATGATATTGGTTTAGGTTTTAAGTTTGAAGATAGAATCGTGACATACGCAAATCATCAGAAGTTCATGGATGGATATGTTCAAAAAGGTGCACCATGGGAAAATAGTGTTATTGATGATACAAAGAAAAGAGAACATCATTTACAACATGGATATCCATTAGGTACATTTTTGATTGGGGATGAATCTATCATTGAAGAGTTCCCTAATCAGATTCCAGAACTACAATTTGCGTGGTCGTTTCGAAATGGATTTGATGTATTTCTAAAAGATATCAATAAAGCGACTTCTGTAGAAAGAGTATTAAAAGAATATCAATTAACTTGGGATAATGTGATTGCCTTTGGAGATGCCGGAAATGATATTGCGTTTGTTGAAAAAGCGTCTATTGGCGTTGCCTTAGGAAACGCAAAAGATGATCTAAAGAAACACGCAGATATTATTGCGGAAGATTGTAAAGATGATGGCGTCGCAAAGACTTTAGAGAAATTAGGAATCATTTGAGTTGACAAGCAAAAATAAAAGTTTTACTGTAGTAACAGTTAAAAGTACTAAAGAAAGGAAGAGAGCATGATGAAAAAGTTTATGATGAATGTTTGTTGTTGCTGGAAGAAATATGCTCTCGGAATGTTCTGTTAGAGTTGTTTTAAGCAACAGTATAAAAGTACAGAAATCAATGACCGGGAGTTGTAAGACTTTCGGTATTTTTTTGTTTAGTACTTTTAACGAATGAATAAGGAGAAAAGAAAAATGTCAAATATTAAAACAAACGTTACAGAATTGATTGGAAACACACCATTATTAGAACTCACACACATTGAAAAGAAATATGATTTAAAAGCGAAAGTGTTAGCGAAGCTTGAATATTTCAATGCAACAGGATCTGTCAAAGATAGAGTAGCTAAGGCTATGATTGAAGATGCAGAAGAAAAAGGTATCTTAAAAGAAGGCTCTGTTATTATTGAACCAACAAGTGGAAATACAGGAATTGGTCTAGCTTCAGTAGGAACAAGTAAGGGTTATAGAGTTATTATTGTAATGCCTGAAACAATGTCCATTGAAAGAAGAAAATTGATGAAGGCATATGGTGCTGAACTTGTATTGTCAGATGGAAAGAAGGGTATGAAAGGTGCCATTGAAAAAGCAAATGAAATCGCTGAAACAACAGATAATGCTTGGATTGCTGGACAGTTTGATAATCCAGCGAACTGGAAAGCACATTACACAACTACAGGAAAAGAAATCTATGAAGATACAGATGGGAAGGTAGATTATTTTATCGCTGGTGTAGGAACTGGTGGAACGATTACTGGCGTTGGTAAATATTTAAAGGAAAAGAATCCTGCAGTGAAAGTGATTGCGGTCGAACCTGATTCATCTGCCGTATTATCTGGAGAACCATCTGGTGCACATAAGATTCAAGGAATTGGTGCAGGCTTTATTCCAAAGGTATTAGATACATCAATTTATGATGAAATCATAAGAGTAACAAATGAAGATGCATTTGCGACAGGTAAGATTATTGGACACGAAGAAGGTGTATTAACAGGTATTTCTTCAGGTGCTGCGCTACACGCTGCAATTACACTCGCACAAAAGGAAGAAAATAAAGGAAAGACAATTGTAGTTCTGTTACCGGATAGTGGTGATAGATACTTATCAACAGATTTATTTGGAGAATAAGAATGGGAAATCATCTAAGTATTTTAAATCAACTCAATGAAATGGATATTGTAGAAAAAAGCGAAAAGAATCTACCAGATCGAAGAAGAATTATTTCGATTATTAAATTAATTCAAGTTGTTTTGTTTCCGAGGTATTATCAATATGAAGCATTGGATCAACAAGAAGCTTATCAAAAATTGGTCGATGTTTTAAAACAGGAAATTAAAGCTTCTTTATTGAATGAACATGATGAAGAAAAGGTAGAAGAAATCACAACTGCATTTCTACAACAATTACCAACAATCAAAAAAGTATTACTAACAGATATTCAAGCTATTTATGATGGAGATCCTGCAGCTAAAACAAAAGCAGAAGTATTACTTTGTTATCCAGGGTTTTACGCAATCATGATCTATCGTATCGCACATGTATTGTATATACTTTCAGTTTCATTCATGCCTCGTATCATGACAGAATATGCACATGAAAAAACAGGAATTGATATCAATCCTGGAGCTAGTATTGGTGAATATTTTTGTATTGATCATGGAACAGGTATCGTCATTGGAGAAACAGCTGTCATCGGAAATCATGTCAAACTCTATCAAGGTGTCACGATTGGCGCGAAAAGTTTTGATTTAGATGAAAATGGCAATCCAAAAAAGAGTGGAAAACGTCATCCTGATATTGGAAACCACGTCATTATTTACGCTAACGCAACGATATTAGGTGGAGATACAGTAATAGGGGATGATTGTATTATTGGTGGAAATACATGGATCGTACATTCCTTACCAAAAGGTACCAAGTTCACAAAAAAAGAAGAGCTCATATAAGAAACTCTTCTATAGATATTCTTGACCATCTTCTGGTTGATTTTTAAAGAAATAGATGATGAATGGCACAGATATGATAACGGCAATGATTTCCGATATCGACTGTGCTTTTTCTAATCCACTTAAACCAAACAACAAATTCATAATGATGATTGTTGGAATCAAAGATAGACCAGATCTGAGTGCTGCTAAGAAAGTAGCGACTTTTGTTCTACCAATGGATTGAAATAACATGTTTCCATACATTGTTACTGGCATCAAAACAAGTGAAACAGAATACCATCTTAATGTACGAGAACCAATTGCGATAACATCTGCGTCATCTCTGAATAAGGCAACGAGTGTTTCTGCGTTAAAGTAAGCAATCAAAGCAGACGTAACCATTAATGCAGTTCCTAATTCCATCGCAAAGATAAATCCGGCTTTCACACGACTATAGAACTTTGCACCAAAGTTAAACGCTGATACTGGTTGGAAACCTTGTCCAACACCAATCGCAACACAGAATAAGAAGTTTACAATTCGGTTGACGATGGATATTGCGGCTACTGCTGCATCTCCATAGATTGCGGCTGTTCCATTTAATACCATTGTAGAGATAGAATTCAATCCTTGTCTAAATAGGGAAGGTAATCCAGTCGCAATGATATCTTGATAGATATGATATTTTCTACTGAAATCCTTGATATTGAAGGATGATTGTGTTTGATGACGTAAGTATGGAATCATCAATACAAACATTGAAATATATTGAGATATCGCAGTGGATAGACCAGCACCGCCAATACCCATATTGAAGATATTAATAAATACATAGTCGCCAAATATATTTAATACACCACCAAGTGTTAATCCAATCATCGCAAAGAATGCTTTTCCTTCATAACGAAGAATGTTATTCATCACGCAACTTGAAGTTAATGCAGGTCCTGCAATCAAGATATAGAATGCATATTGTCTAGCATATGGTAAGATTGTATCTGTACTACCTAATAATTTCATGAATGGATCCATGAATAGAAATCCAAATATCATGATAATTGATCCTACAAGAATAGAACACCAGAATGATGTAGATGCATAAATCTTGGCGGATTTTACATCGTGATTTCCTAACTTTCTAGCGATATTAGCTCCAGCGCCATGTCCAAACATAAATCCAAATGCTTGTAAGATAGACATTAAACCAAATACGATTCCGGTAGCTCCGGATGCAGAAGTACCAATCGTTCCTACAAAGTAGGTATCTGCCATGTTGTATATATTTGTAATCAACATGGATACAACAGTAGGTAATCCAAGTGATAGTATGAGTTTTGACACTGGTGTTTGTGTCATTTTGATATATTGTTGATTTGCTTGATCTTTATTTTCCATGAAACTATTATAGTGTCTTTCTGAAAAAATGATAGTTATTTCCAAAATATGAAAAAGACACACATTTCTGTGTGCCTTACTTGATTAAAGTTCTTCACCGTTCGTTTCAATAACGTGTTTGTACCAATCAAATGATTTCTTCTTGCTTCTAGATAAATCACCTTCACCAGCATTATTCTTATTGACATAGATAAATCCATAACGCTTATCCATTTCACCAGAAGAAGCAGATACGATATCAATTGGTGCCCACATCTGGTAACCTAATAGATCAACACCATCTTCATTGACTGCATCTCTCATCGCTGCGATATGATTTCTGAGATATTCAATACGATAATCATCGTTGACTGTTCCATCTTCTTCTTTCTTATCGTATGCACCTAATCCATTTTCAACAATCATCATTGGTAAATGATAACGATCTGTGAAATAGTTCAAAGAATAACGTAATCCAAGTGGATCGATTGGCCAACCCCAATCAGATACTGCTAAGTAAGGATTCTTTACAACATCACTTGGTGCTGTATCCTTCATTGCGAAGTTTCCTTCATAGAAATCATAGTGATCATTTCCTTCATGCCATGCTGTTGTCATAGACATGTAGTAAGAGAATGCAGCGTAATCCACTTTACCCTTCTTGATTTCTTCTCTTTCTTCATCGCTTAGATCAATTTTGTATCCTTTTCTTTCCCAATACTTTTCTAAATAACCAGGAATGATACCTGTACATTGTACATCTGCGAACCAATATTTTCTGTGGTTAGCAGCAGTGAATTCCATCATATCTTTTGGATTACATGTAGCTGGATATACTGGTACAAAACCAATCATACATCCAATCATATTATTAGGATCGATTTCATGACCAACTTGAACAGCTTTAGCGGAAGCAATCAATTCATTGATACCTGATTGATACATCATATATTGATTATCAGGATTATCATTTGTTGTTAATACAGCACCTTCTTGTAATAAATTGTGTGCATTTTCATTTGCTGCTTGGTTATTGATTTCATTGAAAGTCATCCAATATTTAACTTTACCTTTGTATCTTTCAAAACATGTTTTAGAGAATTTAACAAAGAAATCAATACATCTCTTATCCATAAAACCATTATATTTTTTAGCTAGATGATATGGCATTTCAAAATGTTGTAATGTAATAACTGGTTCAATTCCATAATGATGCATTGTATCAAACATATCATCATAGAACTTTAAACCTTCTTCATTAGGCTGTTCATCATCACCATTTGGATAAATTCTACTCCAAGCAATAGAAGTACGGAATGCCTTAAATCCCATTTCTCCAAATAATGCGATATCTTCTTTGTAGTGATGATAGAAATCGATTGCTTCGTGGTTTGGATAATTTTCTCCTTCGATTACACCATCTGTGATGCGACGAGGAATTCCATTGCCACCAGCAGTCATAACATCGGCAATAGATGGTCCTTTACCACCTTGATCCCATCCTCCTTCTAATTGATGGGCAGCAACAGCACCACCCCATAAAAAATCTTTACGAAAACCCATTTGTTTTCTCCTCCTTGATGAGAATATTTTATCATGTGTGATAAAAAAGATGTATCATAAAGCTATGAATATTAGAAAGTATATCGAAGATTATGTTCCGTTTAACGAACAAGAAGAAAAAGATCAAAAACAAATATTAAAATGGATCGATACAGGATTAAATCTATGGACAAGAGAAAATGGAATGGCACATTTCACAGCATCTGCTTGGGTGACAGATTCATCTAAGACAAAAGTGCTCATGGCATATCATAATATCTTTCAATCATGGAGTTGGTTAGGTGGTCATAATGATGGTGATGAAGATTTCTTAGCAGTCGCTATGAAAGAAGTTCAAGAAGAAAGTGGTGTACAACATTTAAGACCACTGAGTGAAGATATTTTCTCTATGGAAATATTAACAGTCGATGGACATCAAAAAAGAGGGAAATATGTTCCGTCTCACTTGCATTTGAATATCACATATTTATTAGAAGCTGATATCAATGATCCAGTATTTATCAAACAAGACGAGAATAGTGCAGTTAGTTGGTTTACATTAGAGGAAGCATTAGATAAATGTAGTGAACCATGGATGATAGAACATGTATACTCAAAATTGAATCAAAAATTAGAACAATACAAAAAAGATCTCAGATGAGACCTTTTGTTCACTTTACAAATACTTCTTTCTTTAAACGATCGAATGCTTCTTGTACTCTAGATAATGGTAAAGCTAGATTGACACGGATAGAATATGCACCATGGAATGGTCTTCCATCTTGCCAATAAACACCAACTTCCCATCCTTTATGAAGGAGTGTATCCATATCAATTCCATGTTTCTTACAATATTCTTCACAATCTAAGAATAACATATAAGTTCCTTCAGGTTTAGATAAGGCAACGCCTTCAAAATTATCTTGAATAAAGTTATATGCATAATCAACATTCTTTGTTAGAGTTGCACATAATTCATCCGTCCATTCATAACCTTCTGGTTTATAAGCACCAATGAGTGCATACATGGATAAAACATTCATAGAATTGTAATGAGATAAAGAAGATTCTTTTTCTACTCTTTCTCTTAACCAGTCATTGTAGATAATATGATAAGAACCAATTAAACCTGCTAGATTGAATGTTTTACTTGGTGCATACATTGCGGCAGTATGATTTCTAGCATATTCATTTACAGATTGTGTAGGTGTATGTTTATGACCATCTAGAATGATATCTGACCAGATTTCATCAGAGATGATCCAAACATTGTGCTTTTCAAAGATTTCTACTGCTTTTTCTAATTCTTCTTTTTCCCAAACTCTTCCACAAGGATTATATGGGTTACAAACAATAGCGACATGAATATGATTTTCTACGATTTTCTTTTCCATATCTTCATAATCCATTCTCCAAACATCATTTTCATCTTTTTTGAGAGGAGAAAGAACCATGTTATATCCATTGTTTTCTAAAGCGTGTGTAAAACCAATATATGTTGGTGAATTCAATAGAACATTATCACCCTTAGAAGCTAATACATTGACTGCAGAAATAACACCACCTAAAACACCATTCTCATATCCAATATGTTTTGCTTCTAATCCTGTTACTCCATTTCTTGTTTCGTGCCATTTGATGATACTATCAAAATATTCATCTCTAGGACTAAAATAGCCAAAGGAAGGATGATTTGTTCTTTCAATGATTGCTTCCGTAATTGTAGGACAAACAGGGAAGTTCATATCTGCTACCCACATAGGAATGACATCATATCCTTCTTTACGTTTCACTGCAGCGTATTGGCCAACTTCATTTGTAGGTAGATCTACAGCGATTGCGTCTTTTCCAACACGGTCTAGAATTGATTCAAAATCATATTTCATATCTAACTCCTCCTAAATTTTGAATGTATTTATTATAGTGGAAATTTATTGCATGAAAACTATTGAATATTAAAAATTGAATAATCTTTTAAATGTTTTTCTGAAATTTTATGTTTTTTTTCAGAAATTGGTTCTTTAAAAGAAATTTTTTGAGCCCAAAGGCCCATGTTATTGAAATCTTTTGAATATTTTCCGTAAATAGGATCATTTACAATTGGCAAACCGATTGAAGAAAGATGCACTCTAATTTGGTGGGTTCTTCCTGTATCTAAAATACAACGGATGAGATTGTATTCATGAAATTTATCAATCACTTCACAATGTGTTAATGCGTCTTTACCACTCTTAGATATACGATATTGATTAGAATGATGACGATCTCTTCCGATGGATTTATGAATATCAAATTTCTCTCCAACTATTCTATTTCCATAAACGATTGCTAAATATTCTCTATGAATCTTTTTCTGTTCCATACAATCATCTAACCATGGTTGAAAAAATGGAATCAAAGAATATAAGACAATACCAGTCGTATCTTTATCCAAACGATGTAGTGGACGGACAGTTGTATGGATATTGTGATCTATCAAATATCGAGCGACTTTCGCGTTTAAACAATGCGAATCATTTTCTTCTCCGTGAATAATGATTCCAGCTTCTTTATGCACTACAAGAATGAAAGCATCTTGGTATAAAACTTCGCATGGTTCTTCAGAAGGTAACCAATCTACTTCATTTGTTTGAAGATGCAATGTAATAGCTGAACCATTGATTCTTTCATGAACATCTTTCACAGGTTGATCATTCAAACAAATATTTTTGTTTTGTATGAGCAAATATTTATTCTTTTTTGATTGTTTAAAATAATCTAAGAAGTTCTCAATTGTTTGAAATGAATTTGTATCTTTCACAACCATCGTTTGATTCTGTAATTCGTATTTCATAGAAAATATTTTAACATGTATTATAAAAATGAAAAAAGCTTACATAAAAAGTTGTGCTTTCCAAACTGGTTATTATCTAGGAATAGAGACGCTTCTTACAAGTTATAAACAGAATTGAATCTAAAAATATTATATCTTTTTGGAAAATGAAGAGTATTTCTTCATTTTTTTATTATGTGGGTTTATGATTGAAAGCGAGGTGAAAATGATGGAAAAAACATATCGTGTATTTGTTGTGAATCCTGGTTCTACTTCTACAAAAGTAGCTTATTTTGAAAATCAAAAATGTATTGTTTCTAGAAGTATTTTCCATGATTCTTCTAAGTTAATGAATTATGAAACAATTAATGATCAATTGGATTATAGAATGTATGGAATACGTCAATTTTTGAAAGATAGTCGTATTGATTTGACAGGAATTGATGCGGTTGTTGGTAGAGGTGGACCTTGTTATGCGTGTGAAAGTGGAACATACGAAGTTAATGATCAATTGATAGAAGATACTAAAAATGTAAAAGGACATTTCTATCATAGCTCTATGTTAGGCGTGCAACTGGCAAAGCTAATAGCAGATCAATATCATTGTATTTGTTTGATGGTGGATCCACCAATTGTAGATGAATTATCTGACTTAGCAAGAATCACTGGTGTAAAAGATACGTATCGTCGCGCAACAGCACATACATTGAATGCTAAAGCAACTGGTAGAGTTTACGCTAGTGAAATTGGCAAGAAGTATGAAGATTTAAACTTGATTATTGCACACATTGATGGTGGTATTTCAATCACTTGTCATGACCATGGCAGAATGATTGATGCAAATGATGCGGGTGGTGGAGAAGGACCTTTTACACCTACTAGAATGGGCTCTATGGCTGTTACAGATGTATTAGACTATTTGTTTGATAAAGATCCAAAAGAAGTTCGAGAATTGTGCTCTCAAAGAGGTGGATTATCTAGTTGGTTTGGAACATCTGATTCTTCTAAAATCTACTATGAAATGATTCGTCGTGGTGATAAGAAAGCTGAAAGAGTTTGGAATGCGATGATATATCAGTGCTCAAAATGGATTGCGATGATGTCTGCACCATTAAAGGGAAAAGTAGATGCGATTCTATTGACAGGTGGTTTATTAAGAATTCCTGGAGTTATAGAAACAATTACAGAGGATTGTGGTTGGATTGCACCAATTAAAGCGTATCCTGGTGAATTCGAACATGAAGCAATGTGTGATGCTGCATTAAGAGTATTAAAGGGTGAAGAAACACCTAAAGTATATACTGGAGAACCTATTTGGAATGGATTTAATGCTTAAGAAGATTATAGTGGTTTGTATGGTTTTGTTGTGTGGTTGCACATCTTCTACACACAAATCTGATATGAGTGGTTATGAAGGTTTTTCAGATGAGAATCATGTCTTTTATGATATGACAGTCAAAGATATGTTATCTAAGATGAATGATAAAGAGACGTTTATTGTTTATTTTGGCTTTTCTGAATGTCCGTATTGTATTCAAGCAATGCCAATCTTAAACAGTGTCGCAAAAGAGAATGATCAAACAGTTGGTTATATCAATACAAGAAAAGATTCTAGTTGGGAATCAAATACTGATATTGATGATTATGATGATGTAGTAGAAGTATTTGGTGAATACTTAGAATATGATGATGAAGGAAAGAAGCATCTTTACACACCACATGTATTTTTTATTAAAGATGGTGGTGTTGCATATCAGTATGAAGGTGTATCAGATACATTGAGTGATATCTATCAAGAAGGATTTGATTCTTTAAAATAATATTAACGTTCTTAATTTTGAAAGTGTTAATGATAAAAGAATAATTCTGTGCATAAAATGAATAAAATCCCACCTCTGCAGATAGATGAAATTTATTATTTCATTTGTCTACTTGAGTGGGATTTTATCATTGTAATGTACCTAAATATCTTTTTTTATGATTAGTCAAAATTAAATAACATTTCTTCATATAAAGGAAGTTTATAGAAGTTTCTTGATGCAATCTCTTCATAGCGATCAACATACTTTCTTAATTCTTCCATTGCAGGGATAACTGTGTAGTAGATCTTTTTACCACATTCATAGTCATCTTTTGATTCGTTTGCTTCTTTCCAAAGGATTGTCATCTTTTCTGTAGCACTGTATGTGTTATCAATTAATTCAGATAATTGTTCCATACGTGTTTCAAAGAATTTAGGAGATTTCTTGGATTTAGAAGCTGCTTCTGCGTAGAAGTCATATTCTGCACTCATTGCTGGAAGGATATCTTTTCTTCCCATTTCAATTAACGTACGTACTTCAATATCCATCATGCGATCATATTGTTCACACATGATCTTTCGATTTGCCTGTAATTCTTTTTCGGAATAAACACCATTTGAAGTGAATAAGTGAATGACTTTAGGATCTTTTAAGATTTCAGTAGCTTCAATGTAACTCTTTACATTTGGTAAGCCTCTGCGATTCGCTTCTTTGACCCATTCATCAGAATATCCATCACCTGAGAATAAGATTCTCTTATGATCATGAATCAATTGTTTACAGATATCCAAAGCTTTTTCGCGTACATCTGTTAAGTATTTGATGCCTTCTAATTGATCTGCGATATCATTGAGACTTTCTGCCATGATTGTATTTAAAACAGTATTGGCAAATGAAGCAGACATACTAGAACCTAACATTCTGAATTCAAACTTATTACCAGTGAAGGCAACAGGGGAAGTTCTATTTCTATCTGTATTATCATGTGGAATATAAGATAAACCATTGACTGGGTTAAAGTTTACAGTAGATTCAGAAACACCTTTGAATTTCTTATTTTGATAAATAGAATAAAGAATATCTTCTATATAAGAACCTAAATAAATAGAGATGATAGCTGGTGGAGCTTCATTAGCGCCCAATCTATGATCATTTCCACATGAAGAAGCAGATAGTCTTAATAGAACTGGATATTCATCTACCGCACGAATAAATGCAGAAATGAATGTTAAAAAACGAATGTTTTCTGCTGGTTTCTTTCCTGGATCAAATAAGTTTTGTCCATTATCTGTCACAATAGAATAGTTGTTATGTTTACCGGATCCATTGATTCCCTCAAATGGTTTTTCATGGAGTAGACACGCAAAGCCATGTTTCTTTGCAGTCTTTCTTAGAATATCCATTGTGAGTTGGTTCTGATCGACCGCAATGTTTCCTTTTGAGAAGATAGGTGCTAATTCAAATTGACCTGGAGCTACTTCATTGTGCTCTGTTTTTGCATAGACACCTAATTTCCATAATTGTTCATTCACATCTTTCATGAATTCTTGAACACGTGTAGGAATTGCTCCAAAGTAATGATCATCTAATTCTTGACGCTTTGTGGCGGATGTACCAAATAATGTTCTGCCAGTTAAACGAAGATCTAATCTTTGATTGAAATACTTTAAATCAATCAAGAAATATTCTTGTTCAAGACCAACAGAAATATCACAACTCTTAACATCTTTTTCTCCAAGTAAATTAACTACACGTGTAGCAGCTTTACTTAATACTTCTAAAGATTTTAATAATGGCTCTTTTCGATCCAATGCTTCACCATTGTAAGAAACAAACACTGTAGGAATACATAAAACACCTTCTTTGATAAAGACAGGTGAAGAGATATCCCAATATGTATAACCTCTTGCCTCAAAAGTAGCTCTTAAACCACCAGATGGGAATGAAGATGCATCAGGTTCACCCTTGATCAACATCTTTCCTGAAAATCTCGCAATTGGTTCTCCATTACTTCCTGGTTCTACAAACGCATCATGTTTTTCAGCTGTTCCACCTGTTAAAGGTTGAAACCAGTGTGTGAAGTGTGTTGCGCCATGTTCCATTGCCCAACGTTTCATTGCGTGTGCGATAGCGTCAGCAGTAGGTTGATCCAATTGTGTTTCTAAAGCGATAGTCTTCTTCCAAGCTTCATACACAGGGGAAGGTAGTCTTTCTTCCATTTCAACTTCTGTAAATACGAGTGATCCAAAATCTTTGTATGCTTTTTCCATGAATTTCTCCTTTTTCCTCAGAAATTTTAAGGAAATCATAGAAAAACGTCAATATTTTTGGAAAAAATGATAAAAATGTTCATTTTTGATTAAAAAAACAGAGTTTTTTGACTCTGTTTCCTATAAATTCATGGATTCATAACCAAAAGGTGTAGATTCTACTAACTTCACAGCTTTGACTTCTTCTACTTCATCAATGAGAATTGCTTGAACACCTTCAGATATATCAGCACTTGCCATAAAACAACCAGCACAAGCACCAACCATCGTAACTGTTACAACACCATCTTGGAAGTCAACGAATTCAACATCACCACCATCTGCTTGTAAGTATGGGCGAATCTTATTTAGTGTGTGATTGATTCTACGAATGAGATCCTCTCTAGCAGGTGTTTCTGCATTCAACATTGCTTCTTTATTTTCTTCATCGATTTGGTTTTCTTTTACTTCTTCTGCCATATGATGCCTCTTTTCCACTGATAAGTTTAACAAATTCTAGAATGCATGCAACTGAAATGATTTGTTGTGTCATACTTTCTTCTGAAGATTTTATTATTTACGCAAGAATACCACAACTGTAACTTTTTTAGTTAATATCATCGAAAAGCATTTCCATTACTCGCGACAAATATTAACTTTGAAAGTATTACAACAGTACGTAATGCATATACAGTATTAAATTAAAGTGGTCGTGTAAAAACGAAACCAGAGGGCGCTGTGAACGTCCATGTTGGAAGGAACTATGATGATAACGAATTATTATGGTAAACTAGATAACAGAAAGCCCGTCTGATTTGCTTCGGCGGGATCAGTCGAGGTAATTCATGAAATATAAAACAGGAATGGTCGTAGAAGGAAAAGTAACAGGTATTCAACCTTATGGAGCATTTGTTTCTTTAGATAATCAAAATGCTGGATTAATTCATATTTCTGAAATCAGTGATGGTTTTGTCAAAGATATTAGTAAATATGTTCAAGTAGGTGATCATGTAAAAGTGAAAATCGTAGATTTTGATAAAAAACATCACCAAGCTCGATTATCTTTAAAAGCTTTAAATAAACCTAGAGTTAGAAAATCACGCAGACAACATGTTTATCAAAAACCTTCATTACCACCTATGAAATTAGGTTTTCAATCTATCGCAATGCATATGGATCAATGGATCCAAGACGCAAGAGAAAATATATTAAAAGAATCTTAACTATCACATTGTGGTAGTTTTTTAGTTCTCTATAAATATGATTAGATAAAGAGTATAATACAGATGAAAGAGAGGGGTTTTAAAATGGAAACAAAAAAGAAATATGTGAAACGTATGAGTCTATTGTTTTTCTTAGTAGCACTATTAGATATTCTATGTATGGTTGCTTTAGTCATGATCTTAAATGGTACTTATGATAGTACAGAATTCATGGGATATGATGTTACAACAGTAAAGGGTGTATTTGTAGCCGCAATGATTCTTTATTTTGTTGAATTAGTTTGTACATTATTCCTAGCAGTGAAAGGATTACAAGTAGCTAAGGATACTTGCAAAGGTACTGCCCATGTTAAAGTGGCATTCTTCTTATTTATTCTAGAAGTGATTGGAACTGTAGCGATGATCGTTTCCTTCTTCTTAGGGAGTTTCAATGATTGGATTCAATTCTTATCAGGCGTTTCTTCTTGTGCACTTCTATATTTTTACCACAAAGAATGTAAAGAACTTTCCAAATAATCAAGACAGGAGAATTCCTGTTTTTTCTTTTAAAAAAACAATAGCATGCTATTGACAGTACGCTATTGAAATGGTATAAATACATGCGAGGGGAGCCTATGAAAAGAATTGTAGATATTGGATTTCGAATCAAAAAGATAAATGATCTATTGTGTAAAAGAGCAGATAAGACCATGCAAGATATGGGGGTTACTTTTTCTCAACATCATGTTCTTGTATATCTTGTTCGTCAAGAGAATCACACTTCGACCATGAAGGAATTAGAACATTCTTTTATGGTTTCACAAGCCACGATGGCTGGTATTGTGAAACGTATGGAAGAAAAGAATTATATTCGTTCTTATTATTCTGAAAATGATAGAAGAATCAAATATGTTTGTCTTACAAAGAATGGTGAAGAGATTTGTGAGAAAACACATGCGTTAATGCAGAAATGTGAAAAGAAGATGCAGTCTCTGTACACAAAAGAAGAAATGATGGCATTTGATGAATATTTAGATCGATTATTTGAGTTATTGGATAAGGAGGATTAGCGATGTTAAAGACATTGAAAAGTTGTGTTGGTCAATATAAAAAGGCAACAATATTGACGCCGATCTTTACAAGTTTAGAAGTATTGATGGAAGTTATGATTCCGTTTATTACTGCTTCATTGATTGATAAAGGGGTTAGTAGTGGAAACATGAATGAAGTCATCAAGTATGGAATTATCATGCTGGTGTTGGCATTTGCTTCATTGTTTTGTGGAGTGATGAGTGGAAAATATGCGGCAGAAGCTTCTACTGGTTTTGCGGCAAATGTAAGAGATAAGATGTATAAAAAGATTCAAACATATTCTTTTTCAAACATTGATAAGTTTTCTACGGCAGGTCTAGTAACAAGATTAACAACTGATGTTACAAACTTACAGAATGCATTTATGATGATTATTCGTATTGCGATACGACCACCACTGATGCTTGGATTATCTGTTGTGATGTGTGTATTGATTTCACCTTCACTTTCTTTGATCTTTTTAGTTGCGGTAGTATTTTTAGCTTTGCTCATTGGATTCTGTTTACCAAAAGTCAATACGATCTTTACAGAGACTTTTAATAAATATGATGATTTAAATGCGGAAGTACAAGAGAACGTTTCTGGTATTCGTGTTGTGAAATCTTATGTACGTGAAGAACATGAAAAAGAAAAGTTTTCTAAGGCCGCAAATAACTTAAGAAAGTTATTTGAAAAAGCAGAAGGAATGCTCGCAATTGTAAATCCAGTGATGAATTTAGCTGTTTATGGTTGTATCGTAGCGCTTAGTTGGTTTGGTGCACATCAAATCGTTGGTGGTTCCTTAACAACAGGTGAATTAACTTCTATGTTCTCCTATGTTATGAGTATTTTAATGTCTTTGATGATGTTGAGTATGACAATTGTTATGATCACAATGTCAATTGCTTCTGCGAAAAGAATTGCTTCTGTTATCAATGAAGAACCAGATATTCAAAATTGTGATGATCCGATTAAAGAAGTAAAGAATGGTTCCATTGATTTCAATCATGTAAACTTTGCCTATACTTCAGGAAATGGAGAAGATGTTCTACAAGATATTGACCTACATATTCATTCTGGTGAAACGATTGGTATTATTGGTGGAACAGGTTCTGGTAAGAGTACACTTGTTTCTTTGATTAGTAGATTGTATGACGTAACAGATGGAAGTGTAGAAGTAGGGGGCATTGATGTTAAGAAATACGATATTCCTACTTTACGTAATGCGGTATCTGTTGTTCTACAAAAGAATGTATTATTCTCTGGAACTGTTTTAGATAACTTGAGATGGGGAAATGAAAACGCAAGTGAAGAAGAATGTTGGAAAGCATGTGAGCTTGCATGCGCGGATGAATTTCTAAAGAAGATGCCTGATGGTTTGATGTCGCGTGTAGAACAATCTGGTAATAACTTCTCTGGTGGTCAAAAACAAAGACTCTGTATCGCTAGAGCCATCTTAAAAGAACCTAAGATATTAATCTTAGATGACTCTACAAGTGCTGTTGATACTGCTACTGACGCTAAGATCCAAGCAGCATTCCATAAACAAATTCCTGATACGACAAAGATTCTAATTTCTCAAAGAATTTCTTCTGTAAAGAATGCGGATAGAATCATTGTCATTGATGATGGGAAGATTTCTGGATTTGATACACACGATAACTTGATTCAGAATAATACAATTTATCGTGAAATCGAAGAAGCACAAAATAAAGCTGGTGGTGACTTTGATAAACCACAAGAAGACTAGGAGGTGAAGACATGCCAAGAGGACAAATGAAACCTGTTAAAAAGGTAAAAAAAGGAACATTTTCTAGAGTCATCAAATACATGGCAAAAGATTATACATTACAACTATTATTTGTTATCGTAGGTATCTTTGTTTCTGTATTTTGTACTTTACAAGGAACATTGTTTCAAAAGACATTGATTGATTCCTATATCCTTCCTATGATTCAAGAAGGTTCTACAGACTTTACACCATTATTGAACGCAATTGTTAAATTAATTGGAATCTTATTGATTGGTGTATTAGCGAGTTATGCATATAACAGAATGATGGTTACGATTTCTCAAGGAACGATGGAAAAAATGAGAGATGAAATCTTTTCTCATATGCAAACATTACCAATTCGTTATTTTGATACACATGCACATGGAGATATCATGTCAGTTTATACAAATGACGTAGATACAATGAGACAAGTCATTTCTCAAACGATTCCAAATGTGATGTCATCTTCTATTACAATTGTTTCTTCATTCATTTCAATGATCATGTTATCTATTCCATTAACATGCGTTTCATTATTTATGATTTGTATCATGATGATCGTTGTTATGAAAGTTGGTGGGAAATCTAGTAAATACTTCATGGAACAACAAAATTCATTGGGTAAACTAAATGGATATGTTGAAGAAATGGTACAAGGTGTAAAGGTTGTTAAAGTATTCTGTCATGAATCTGAAGCAATTGAAGGCTTCCAATTTAATAATGAAGATTTAAGAGAAAGTGCATATAACGCAAATAAATACGCAAATATCATGATGCCTATCATGGCAAACCTAGGAAATATTTCTTATGTATTGATTGCAATCATTGGTGCAGCGTTATCTTTGAGTGGTATTTCAGGATTGACACTAGGTACACTTGTATCATTCTTAACATTGAATAAGAATTTCACACAACCAGTTACACAGATTTCTCAACAAGTAAACTCTGTTGCTTCTGCTATGGCAGGTGCAGAAAGAATCTTTGAATTATTGGATGAAGAAAGTGAAACAGATGATGGTTATGTTGAACTTGTTAACGCAATAGAAAAAGAAGATGGAACATTAGAAGAAACAGACCATAGAACAGGTGTATGGGCTTGGAAACATCCACATAAAGCGGATGGAACAATTACGTATCGTAAACTAGAAGGAAAAATTACGATGGATGATGTTGATTTCTCCTATGATGGTAAGAAAACGGTATTACATAACGTAACACTATTTGGGATGCCAGGAGAAAAGATTGCCTTTGTTGGTTCAACAGGTGCAGGCAAAACAACAATTACGAATTTGATCAATCGTTTCTATGATATTGCGGATGGAAAGATTCGTTATGATGATATCAATATCAATAAAATCAAGAAATCATCTCTTAGAAGATCTTTAGGTATCGTACTACAAGATACAAATCTATTTACTGGAACGATCATGGATAATATTCGTTATGGTAGATTAGATGCAACAGATGAAGAATGTATTGCAGCCGCAAAACTGGCAAACGCAGATGGTTTTATTCGTAAACTACCAGATGGATATAATACTGTCATCAAAGGAGATGGTGGAACACTATCTCAAGGTGAAAGACAATTGTTGTCCATTGCACGTGCTGCAGTCGCGGACGCCCCAGCAATGATCCTAGATGAAGCGACTTCATCCATTGATACAAGAACAGAATCTCTTGTACAAAAGGGAATGGACGCACTCATGAAAGGTAGAACGACATTTGTGATTGCCCATCGTTTATCTACTGTTCAGAATTCTGATTGTATTATGGTATTAGAAAATGGAAGAATCATTGAACGTGGTAATCATGAAGAATTGATTGCGAAAAAAGGTAGATATTATCAATTGTATACAGGTAACGCAATTGCGGAAGGTTAAGGAAACTGCTCGAAATGAGCAGTTTTTGTTATAATGGGAACATGGTAGAAATATTTTGTGCGATATATCCTGAAGCGAAAGTTTTGATTCAAAGATTACATTTAAAAAAAGATGTACATTTTAAAAGATGGGATTGTTTTATCAATCAAGAACAAACAATCGCACTTACAATTACAGGTTGTGGAAAAGTAAATGCGGCAAGTTGTGTAACTGCAGTTTTATTACTAGATGAAGATCCTTTCGTTGTTTCATTTGGCTCATCTGCGTATGTCAAAGAGATTCCGTTTGACCTTTATCAAGCGAATTGTATTTGTGATATTGATACAGGAATGGCATATTATCCAGATTTATTCATACAAACTAATTGTAAAGAATGTGGTTTTTTTACGGGAAGTCAATTATTCACAACTACTGAAAATACAAGAATGACAATGCAACCTATTATAGATCTACAAAAGTATTTCGAAGATATCCATTTGAAATATCCTTCTTATTCCTTATATGATATGGAATCTTCCGCAATCTATGAATCAGCGAATCATTTTGTTGGCCCACATCAAATGTTGTTTTTACGTTTTCCTTCTGATTGTGATGCATCTAAAATAACATCAAAAGAATTAAGTGATAGAGTGGAATTAGTTTATGAACATTTAGATTCTATCATTCAAAATGTTTTATTGATACAAACAAAACAGAAAGAAATAGAAGATCCATTGCTTCAACGATTCAAACAACATATTCACGCAAGTAATACAATGTGTAATCAAATCAATCAAATCATTCAATACTGTAAAACAATTGAATTTGATTATACAGAAATCATACAAGAATTATTACAGGAAGAAATCGAATCCAAAGAAGATGGAAAGAAGGTGTTCAATGAATTTCAAAGAAGATGTTGTGATTTCTAAATTCTCTCATATTTATGTGGAAGAAGATGTTTTTCATTTAGAAAGAACACAACAAGTATTACGTCATTTTAAACATTCTACTGTGATTATGATCAAAGATTATAGAGATGTCTTTAATCGAAAGAAACAATCACATGCGATACAAAAAGAATGCCAGAATCTCATACTAGCGAAAAAGAAGAATGACTTTTTATATCCAGCTTCACCTGTATGCCAATCTTTTGATAATGAACATTTTTATTACAGTACAAGTATGATGAATTGTATCTATGATTGTGAATACTGTTTTTTGAAAGGAATGTATCCTTCTGGAAATATTGTTGTATTTATGAATCTAGAAGATTTCTTTGATGAAGTAGAAAAGACATTATTGAAACATCCAGTATATTTATGTGTATCGTACGATACGGATATGTTAGCTTTAGAACCTATCTTCCATTATGGTAAACTTTGGAGTGCATTTGTAAAAGATAAAAAGAATCTTTCCATTGAAATACGAACAAAAGGGACTTTCTCAAATGATTGGAAAAAGATAGATGTATGTCAAAATATCATTCTAGCTTTTACACTGTCTCCTGATTATGTCGCAAAAGAATATGAACACGGAACACCTGACTTAAATCAAAGAGTTACAATGATCCAACAAGCAATATTATTAGGATATCCTGTTAGAATCTGTTTTGATCCAATTGTTGTATTTCCACACTATGAACAAGCATATATCGATATGATCCAACAAGTTCATCAAGCAATTGACTTAAATCAAGTCAAAGATATTAGTATTGGTAGTTTTCGTATCTCAAAGAATTATTTATCCAATATGAGAAAACAATATACAAACAGTAGTGTTCTACAATATCCATATGTATGTGAAAAAGGATTCTATCATTTACCAAATACAATATTAAATAAAGTAGAAACGATTGTATTAAATGAATTAACGAAAATTGTATCAAAAGATAAGATTTATCGATGGGAGGAATAGTATGTCTATAGCGATAGTAACTGGAGCGAGTTCAGGAATTGGTTTATCTATCACAAAACAATTATTACGTGATGGTTATGAAGTATTTGGAATTGGTAGGAACTTCAGAGAAAAAAGCAATGATGATAACTTTCATGAAATCCAATGTGATTTATTAGATGAGAAAGCATTTGATCATTGTCTAAAACAATTACCACAAAAAGATATCAACGTACTCATTAATAATGCAGGTTGTGCATACTATGGTATGCATGAAACGATTCAAAAAGATCAGATCAAAGAAATGGTGCGTTTGAATTTAGAAATACCAATGATATTCGCACAACATTACACAAGAACACTAAGAGAAAATAAAGGAACAATCATCAACATCGCTAGTATTTCAGGAACACACGCTGCACCACATGGTGCTTCTTACGGCGCTACAAAAGCTGCACTCATTTCTTTTAGTCAATCTTTGTTTGAAGAAAATAGAAAACATGGAATGAAAGTGACTTGTATCATTCCAGATATGACTTTAACAAATCTATATCGAAATGCGGATTTTGAAGCAGAAGAAGCATATGGATGTAGTTTATTACCTGAAGATGTTGCGGATGTCGTATCCAATGTTTTAAAACAAAAAGATGGTATCGTAGTCAGTGAAATTACACTACAACCACAATATCATCGGATTCATAAGAAATGATAAAAGGAACCAATTGGTCCCTTTTGTTTGTTTAGAGAAGTCTAGCTTTAGAAATTGCGGCATTTTTTTCATCTGCTAGGCAAATTTTTGAGATTGCGGAAACAACTGAAGTAAGACGAAGATTATTTCTGTTTCTTCCTAATAACAAATATCCTCCAGAAACGTTATCTAGTTCATCGTCGCTTAAAGGTACTTTTGCCAAGAAATCTTTGATTTCATCTGCATTGACTTCAACGCCATGTTTTTTAGCTTCTGCAGTTAGTAGAGCGATGCAGCCATCTTCATCTTTTAGATCTGAAGCTTTTAGTGCTTCAATAAATTCTTTGTTTACTTTTTCATCTTTTAATAGTTCTAATAGTGTCATAATCATTCCTCCTATTGGTACATATATTGTACATGATGATGTAAATGAATGTGTGTAATTATCATGAAAAGATATTCAAGAATCATGAAAAAAGATGAAAACAATGTAAACCATTGTATAATGTATCCAATTAATAGAAAGAAATGTAATCTTATGTCTGATAAAAATAAAACATATAAATTAAATCAATCATTAGATAATCTGAATGAATATATTCATGTGATAAATCCAGGAGTTTGGCTATTATTACTTGCGATGTTAAGTATTGTGGTTGGTATTGTTTGTTGGGGTGTATTTGGACATGTTGATAGAACGATTGAAACAACGATCTATGTAGAAAACAAACAAGTTGTTTGTTATGTAAATCATGAAGAATCAGATGATATTAAAGAGGGCATGGAAATTACATCGAGTGATGTACAAGGTACAATTGGTAGTTTGAAAGATTCTAATGGAGGTGTAGATATTTATACAGTTTCTTCTAAAAAGGAGATAGAAGATGGCTATTATCAAGGAACAATCATTGTGGAACAGATTTCTCCAATTTCATTTTTATTAGATTAAGGTGGTTTTTATGAATCAGAAGATAATCAAAAAGCCAATTGAAAAAGGGGTTGCGAAAGTTCCGGTAATCATGCAGTTAGAGGAATTGGAATGTGGTGCGGCAAGTCTTTGTATGGTTTTAGGCTACTATAATAAATGGATTCCAATTGAAGAAGTGAGGAATACATGTGGTGTTTCTAGAGATGGTGTCAGTGCTGGTAATATTTTACGTGCTGCACGTTTTTATGGATTGAATGCATCTGGATATCGTTGTCCAGTAAGTACGCTTATGAAAAATGTAACCTTTCCATGTATTGCTTTTGTACATGGTTGTCATTTTATAGTTGTGAGTGGAGTGAAAAATGGGAATATTTATGTCAATGATCCCGCCAAAGGAAATGATAAATATACAGAGAAAGAGTTTGAAGAAATCTTTAATCAGATCTTGATTCAATTTTCACCATCTGAATCCTTTCAACCATCCGGAAAACCAAAAAGCATGTTTTCCTATGTGAAAAAGAGATTGAAAGGAACTACAGTCGCAATTGTATTTGCGTGTTTAACGGGAATCATTGCTTCTATGATAGGGGTTATAACACCTGCTTTTTCACGTGTCTTTTTAGATTATTTATTACCTGGAGAGAATCCACAATGGGTATGGCCATTTTTAATTCTTTTAGCTGCATTTGATTTTGTACAAATCATTATGACAGGTCTTCAAGATGTGTATTCTCTTAGAATCAATGGAAAGATGGCAGTCATTGGAAATTCTACTTTTATGTGGAAAATCTTAAAAATGCCAATTGAATTTTTCTCTCAAAGAAGAGCGGGAGATATTCAACAAAGACAAGCATCGAATGCGACAATTGCATCTACATTGATTGAAACATTCGCTCCATTATTTTTGAATCTATTGATGATGTTGTTTTATCTAGGTGTGATGTTGAAATATAGTTGGGTATTAACAATGATTGGTTTGATTTCTATGAGTGTGAATATTTTACTTACGCAATATATCGCAAGAAAACGTATCAATATTACACGTGTTTCCATGAAAGAAAGTGCGAATCTAGCTTCTACAACAATCATTGGCATTGATATGATTGAAAGCTTGAAATCTACTGGTGCTGAAAATGGTTTCTTTACAAAATGGGCTAGCATTCAAGCAAACGCAAATGCACAACAAGTAAAATACGCAAAAACAGATGTTTATTTAAGTATGCTGCCTCAATTGATTACAACAGTTACAAATTATTTAATTTTATTGAATGGTGCTTGGCTCATTATGTCAGGTGAATTTACAATTGGTAAATTAATGGCTTTCCAAGGTTTTTTAGGTTCTTTTATGTCACCTGCATTAACTTTAGTGGATACTGGTCGCACATTACAAGAAATGCGTACAAACATGGAAAGAATTGATGATGTAATGGAATATCCGGATGAGAATATCTTTTGTGATAAAACAGAATCTATCTATCAAGCATTAAGTGGAAAGATAGAAATGAAAGATGTTGTATTTGGATATAATATTCTATCAAAACCATTGATTGAGAATTTCAGCTTATCGATTGAACCTGGTCAATCTATCGCTATCGTTGGAGATTCTGGTTGTGGGAAATCTACAATATCTAAATTGTTATCTGGAATCTACGAACCATGGAGTGGTCAAATCTTATTTGATGGAAAACCATTGAAAGAGATTTATAAGGGTGTATTTCGTTCTTCTGTTGCGGTCGTAAATCAAGATATTACTTTATTTGAAGATACCATTGCGGAAAATATTCGTATGTGGGATCCAAATATCAATGATATGGATATCATACAAGCAAGCATTGATGCACAGTTTCATGAGGATGTGATGAAAAGACCACATGGTTATAAAGGAAGACTACAAGAAGATGGAAGAGACTTATCTGGTGGACAAAGACAAAAGTTAGAAATCGCTAGAGCGTTGGCTAGTAATCCTTCTATTTTAATCATGGATGAGGCGACGAGTGCTTTAGACGCAAAGAATGAATATGATGTGCTACAAGCTGTGAAAAATAGAAATATTACTTGTATCATGATTGCGCATCGTTTATCTACGATACGATCTTGCGACAAGATTTGTGTGATGGAAAATGGAAAGATTCAAGGAATTGGTACGCATGAAGAACTTATGAAAAATAATGCATTGTATCAAAATCTTGTTCGTGTTGTGTGAGGTTTCTTATGGATGAATTTAATATAAAAGTGAGATTAAAAGAGTTCACAGATGACGAACAATTTTCTGAAGCGATGGATGCGTTAAGAGATGCAGTGATAGGTGAAAGATTAAAAAGTATTTTAGATGATAGAGAAATTGAAACTTCTGTTATAAAGGAAATATTAAAGAATTTCCATTGTAAGTATCATGAAGCGAATTATCTAAAAGGGGATACATTTGAAAAACAATTGGAGTATTGTTTACATCCATATGGAATCATGTACCGCTTGGCAAAATTAGATAAAGGTTGGTATCATAACGCAACTGGAATCATGTTAGGAACATTGAAAGAAGATGGTTTAGCAGTTGTATTGAAACAAGGAAAGTTTGGTGGTTATCTTTTTGTAGACCCACATACAGAGAAAAAAATATATATTAATTCAAAAACAGAAGGATTATTAGATGAGGAAGTGATTTGTTTTTATCCTGCTTTACCTTCTAAAAGCTTAGACGTAAAAGATTTATTGAAATTTATGTTTTCTCGTTTAACGAGTGCAGATATCTTATTTTATGTTGGATCAATGGCAGCAGTAACGCTCATAGGATTATTAACACCAGTTTTCACAAAAATACTATTTGGTAGTGTATTGCAGTATGGGAATCTACAAACATTGGTGGCTTTGGGCTGTTTTATGATTTGTTATTGTATTGGTTCCATGTGTTTAACAACATTTCAGAATTTAATGAAATCAAGAATCATCACAAAACAAGATATTGCCGTACAAGCTGCTTTTATGAGCAGAGTCATTCATCTTCCTTCTTCTTTCTTTGCACAATATGGTTCAGGTGAATTGTATTATAAGATTGAAAGTGCACAATCAATTTGTTCAACATTATTTGATACGATTGGTACTACTGGTCTTACTTCACTATTTTCTATCATCTACATCGGACAAATCTTTCGCTTTGCGCCAGGTTTAGTCATTCCTTCAATCTTTATTATTTTAAGTTCATTTGTTGTATCTTATATAACGGCTTGGATGCAATCAAATCACTTAAAAGGACATTTAAATATCGCTGCCAAAACAAGTGGAATGACATATGATGTTGTCAAAGGAATCCAAAAGATCAAATTAGCTGGTGCGGAAAAAAGAATGTTTGCGCAATGGGCACAAACCTATGCTGATGAAGCTAATTCAGAATATAGTCTTCCGTTTTTCTTGAAATTAAATAGTGCGATTCAGTTAACAATAACATTAGTTGGAACACTCGTTCTATATGCTTCTGCGATTCAACTACAGATCAGTGTTTCTAATTTCTATGCTTTTTCATCTGCGTATGGCTTGATAGCCAGTGCCTTTACTGCTTTAGCGAGTGCGTGTCGCGCAACTGCGATGATTCAACCGATGTTAGAAATGGCAAAGCCAATCTTAAAAGAAATACCTGAAAATGGAGAAGATAAAGAAATCGTTACAGATTTATCTGGTTCTATTGATATGCATCATGTTAGTTTCCACTATGAAGAAGGAACACCAAATGTCATTGATGATTTAAATTTATCAATCAAACAAGGTGAATATGTCGCAATTACTGGATCTACAGGATGTGGTAAAAGCACATTATTAAGATTGTTATTAGGATTTGAAAAGCCAAACAGTGGAACGATTTTCTATGATCGTCATGACATGCAAGATATGGACTTATCTTCTTTGAGAAAACAAATCGGAACAGTCCAACAAAACAGTCGATTATTCCCAGGAGATATTTTATCTAATATTACGATTTCTAATCCGTTATTGACAGAACAAGAAGCATGGGATGCGGCACAACTCGCTTCAATTGCGGATGATATCCGTAAAATGCCTATGGGAATGCATACAATTATTTCAGAAGGACAAGGTGGTATTTCTGGTGGACAGAAACAAAGATTGTTGATTGCGAGAGCTTTAGCTCCAAAACCTAAGATATTATTTTTTGATGAAGCAACAAGTGCTTTAGATAATATCACACAAAAGAAAATATCTGATGCGATTGATGCGTTAAGTTGTACAAGAATTGTCATTGCCCATCGCTTATCGACGATACAAAATGCAGATCGAATTCTCTATTTAGAAAATGGAAAAATAGTAGAAGAAGGAACATATTCAGAATTGATACAAAAGAACGGAAAATTCGCAGAATTAGTAGAAAGACAACGCCTATGAAACGTTGTCTTTTTAAGAAATTGAATGCCTGAAATATGAGCTTCTATAGTATAATATTTACGAGTTACCATAACGGTAGGCGGTTAGCTCCGAATTGTTGAAATTTTTATGTTTCATAGAAAGGAAAACAAGAGGAGCGCATGCTTTTCTTAGCTCCTCTTGAGGAGTTGCTTATGACAATAACAGAATTTATGAGTGTAATATCTTTGATATTAGCTGTAATCAGTTGCTGTTTAGCGTTTGATTCTTATTTAGAATCCAAAAAGAAAAATGACCGCTAATCTCCCAAGACAATCGGTCATTTCTGATTTCTAGGAGTTAACCGCTTATCGGTAACTCTTTTTGCATCTATATATTAACATATATTTTCGGATTTTGAAATTGCTATGCAATTTTGTTTATAGCTGCTTTAGCTTTCAATTTTTACTTAGAATCAAAAAAGAAAAATGACCTCTGATGACTTCCAATCTTGAGCGATCATTTTAGCTTATTTTAGGAGTTAACCTCTTATCGTTAGCTCTTTTACATTTAAATATTACATGAAATTGTTAAAGAATGGAACAAAAGAATCAGGTGTTGTGCATCTGTATAGAAGTGCTGCTATGTGTTATAATGCTTACAGTTTGGAAAGGAGTGTGCTTGCCTTGTCTTTTTATTCATTAGGGTTAACATTAACCAATATTCGTTCATTTATTATGATGATATTAGATATCATTGTGATGTGGTTTATTTTGTTT
>CAVKTV010000006.1:0-26663 GCA_963659075.1 Lachnospiraceae bacterium
AAATCTTCAAAATTTTTCATACTATATTAATCTCTCCTTAATATACTATTCACAAAAAATTGAAGATTCCCTTAAAAAAGATGAATTTTCTTCATCTTTTCGTTAAAACAATTTAAATGAAAACATATAAAAACCACAGATTTCTCTGTGGCAATTTTACTTAGATCAAGAAGTATTTAGCTACGAATAATACCGCTAATACATACATTAAGACATTCATATCTTTTGTTTTACCTGTTAATACATGTAATAAAACATAAGAGATGATTCCTAATGAAATACCTTCTGAAATAGAATATGCAAAGCCCATCATTGTAATACATACAAATGCAGGTACAGCATCTTCAATTGTAGTCCAATCAAGATTTACAACTTGTTGCATCATCATGAATCCAACTACGATCAATGCTGGTGCAGTTGCGAATGAAGGAACTGTTAAGAACAATGGTGATAAGAATAATGATAGAAGGAATAATACACCAACTACTACAGATGTTAGACCTGTTCTACCACCTTCTGTAATACCAGAAGAAGATTCTACGAATGTTGTGATTGTTGAAGTACCTAAGCAAGCACCTACTGTAGTACCTACCGCATCAGCTAACAATACACCCTTGATTTGTGGAAGCTTTCCATCTTCATCTAACATGTTTGCCTTAGAAGCACATCCAATAACTGTTCCTAAAGTATCAAAGATATCAACAAATAAGAACGCAAATAGCATAACGATAAAGTCTAATGTATGTTCAGCAATAAAGCCAAAATCAAACTTACAGAAAGTAGATGAAATAGATGCAGGCATAGAGAAGATAGCTGTAGGAATTAATGAATAATATGATTCGTTATCAGGAACATAGAAACCTAATAATTGACAAATAATACCTAATCCCCAAGTAATCAAAATTCCATATAACATATAACCCTTAACATTTTTCTTTAGTAAGAAGAATGTAATGATTACACCAATCATTGTTAAACCAGCTGTAATGCCATGTGTAACGAATGTTCCATCAGATAATGCAGTACTAAATGAGAATAAACCAACAAGTGTACTTCCATCAACGATGATACCAGCATTTTGTAAACCAATGAATGTGATGAAGAAACCAATACCAACAGATACTGCAGTCTTCATTTGTTTTGGAATTGCATTAAAGATTGCTTCTCTAACATTTGTAAGAGATAAAACAATAAAGATGATACCTTCAAACAATACTGCTGTTAAAGCTGCTTTCCAATCGTACCCCATAGATCCGCAAATTGTATATGCAAAGTATGCATTCAATCCTAGACCTGCAGATAACGCAAATGGCATATTTGAGAATGCTGCCATTGCAAAACAAGCAACTGCAGAAGCAACAGCTGTTGCTGTCAAGATAGCACCTGCATCCATACCAGATGCACTTAAAATGGATGGGTTTAAGGCCAAGATATAAACCATGGTCATAAACGTTGTAAGACCCGCAACTAGTTCTGTTCTAACATTTGTTCCGTTCTCACTGAGCTTAAAAAGCTTTTCTAACATGAAATTTCCCCCTATTTCTACCTTCCCCATATCACGAAAATAAAAAAGTTTTCTGATCCATCAATCGCAGAAAACAAAAATCATCATCGTAGCCAAGATCTTTACGGCATCTTGTAGAAACGCTTTTGCCAATTCAAAAGCTTATACGATATGAAGGACGAAAGTATTATATCTTAATTTTTTGTACAAACAAATAGCAATATCAAATGTAAGCGCTATAGTGATTAAACAATTATAAATCCCACAAAAAATACATAACCGGAGTCGAATGGTGAATCAATAAAGAATATTCTTTTATTTCTTTGGAATAGCATTCTTTTATATATGGTTGTGTATTTTATATAGATTCTACATATTTACCTGTAACTTTTAGGTCACTGGTTGTCATTTTTCATTTCTAGTGTTAAAAATGCCCTGTTTAAAAGCAAATTTGATTATTTGATCTGAAATACGAAAAGTAAATTTCTTCAAATACGCATGGAATACGAAAAGTACTTAGAAACTAAAAGGCTGTTTATGCTTGTGCAACGTCCTCAACTTTAATCGTTAGATGTCTGATAAGAAATACATTCTTTAATCAGTTTACAATACATTTAATAATCAAAACCATAATAACAATGTAAAAATATAAACTCGTCACTTGCACATGTAGATATACCAGAAAATGTGACCATAGCTTTCAATGAATTAAAGAAAATCTATGGAAATGAAATCAGAGTAGCTAATCCTTTGTATGCAACAAAATAACTTAAACCAAAATAATATAGTAATCTTTACACATGATTTCAGCTTTAATAAAAAAGAATTTCCTATACTCATAGAAAATCCTTTTTCTTCATTCATTATTTTGGAAGAAATTCCGCAATAAATTGTCCATCAATCATATCTAACAGTTTCAATTCATCACCTGTAATTCTTCCTACTAGATTTCTTGTACCATCATTTTTAATCGTATCTAATACAATTTGCATCTCTCCACAATAATGCTTGTAGTTATCATTTACTACGACTATATCGCCTCTAGAGAACGTTGGGGATGTGATTGGTTTTGGTTTGATAGAATATTCAGACTTCGAATATTTAAATCTAGATAAACGAGAATGTGTAAGCCATTCACTGCTATCTCCCATTAAATGAGGATAGAAATGAAATAACAAGTCATGTTCATCATCACTATTATCTTTTTCTTCTTCGATGCGAAATTTTGTAACGACTGCAGTTTTTGCGTCCAATATTCCGTAATCCAAAAACAATTTCAAGAATGCATTTGTTTTAGCTTCTTCTTGCATATCCTTAATAGAAAATACATCTTGTAAAGCTTTAAACTCTTCTTCACTCGCAAAAGCATTCCCAATTAGTAAATCATCTACATCCTTTGTAGCTAATAGAAGTCTTGCTTGTAAATCGATTGGTAAGTCACGTGTCATTTCCACTGTAGGTAAACCTTTGATTGCTCCCCATACACCATGCGTATTTTCATTGTTAGAAGAAATAAAAGCACCAACTGTCACTTCTCTTGAAGCACTCTTGATCATTTGATTTGTACTTCTAAATTTATCCATACGCATTGCCGTATATTCTTGAGGATAGAAGTTATGGCACAAATGCAACTTGCTTGGTTCTACGCCTGCATCAACATAAACCTTTGGATTAATGATTCCAGCATTTAATTCAATTTCTATACCACAATCATTGTTTAATAATTTGATATCATTTTCGAGTCCAAAGCTTAGATCCATTCTTAGAATATCTACATGAATACTTTTAAATACTGATAAATCTTCAAATGTAGCTCCCATTCTTTTAAAACAATCAGGATTTACATCTAATGAAACTCTCAAATTCACTTTATGCGCTTCATCAATCAGCTCTTTAAAATACGCTAATACTTCTTCTTTTGTTCCTTCTACAGAGAACATGGAACTAAATACTTTTGTTGCTCCATATTTAGAAGCCAAGGCAAAGTAGGAACGTATTTCATCCATGGATTCAATATCTGGATATACACTAATTCCAAATGCCATAATTAGTCTTCTCCTTTAGAAAAACAAAATATATCACCCTTTTTCATCAAATCTAAAATACATAAAGCATCTTTAGAAATATGTCCAACTAAATTTCTCTGACCATCATTTCTCATTGGTTTCATACAGATTTGTATTTCAGCTTTGTAATAATCTAAATTATTATTTACGATTAAAACATCACCCTTTTCAAAATAATCTTTTTCACATTTTCTAAAAGGAATATCTGCTTTTTTATAGAAGATTCTTGTCCATCTACTACGAATCATATAATTGATATATTCGCCAACTTGATGTGCCTTGTAGTAAAGAATCTCTTTTTCGACATCTGTCACATCATTTTCTAATGCAATTCCTAGTGGTAAACGTTTTAAATCTCCATGAGGAAGTAATCTTTCTAACATTTCACCATAATCCTTAAATGGTTCTACATGAATAAATACTTCTTTCATAACATCTGCGACTTCTTTAAATTCTTCTTCTGTCGCAAATGCATTTCCAAATAAAATCTCATCTACATTATCCATCGCTAGAATATGTCTCACTTGATCACCAACACTCATAAAACGATGTTCTTCAACTGTTACAAGTCCATCATGTACTGGCCAAGGACCATGTGCTTCTTTTAAATGAGATGTAATAAAGATTGCGACTTTTACTTTCTTTTCTTTCCAATGTTCATTGATTTCCATTGTTGATTCTAAATCAGCACCTGTATATGTTTGTGGATAGAAATTATGACATACGGATAGATTTTCAGGATTTGCACCTTTATCCAATGCGGCATCAATCGCCGAAATAAATCCTGCACTCATTTCAACACCAACACCATAATTGTTATTGATCAAAGTAACATCACGTTCATCCATATAACACAAATCCATGCGTAAGATATCAATGCCCATCTCATTGATTACTTCTAGATGAGATTCATCAGCACCTAGCTTTTTCAGGCATTCTGTATTTGCATCACCACACACTTTCATGCCATATTTATGAGCAATCTTTGTAAAATTCTTAAAATAATCAATCACTTCTTCTTTTGTTCCTGGAACAGAAAAGATGGATGTAAAGATTTTTGTAAAACCATATTTTGAAGCCAATTGTAAATAACTTTCTATTTCTTCTAAAGTTTCTTGTTCTGGGTATAAAGATACACCTAATGTAATCATATGTTCTCCTTTTCTAAAAATTCCCTTTCCACTACTGAAAAGGGAATTCAATCATTTTAATTATGCAGCTTCACTTTCACTCACTGCTTCTTTTTCACACATTTGTCTCTCGTAAACCTTGAAGAAAGGCAACCATAACAAGTAACAAATTGGGAATAGTATCAAGCAGAAGATAACATTTCTGAAATCCAATGTCGATAAGAATGTACTTAATACTACAGGAAGTGTTGTCATGATCAATACTTGTGGATATCCAATCAATTGTAATTTATATGCAACTAAATAGCAGAGACCACAAACAATTGGTTGTAAGATAAATGGAATCATTAATGTTGCGTTATACATAATTGGCATACCAAAGATAACTGGTTCATTAATATTACAAATATTTGGTACTAATGCAGCTCTAGATACAGCTTGGATTGTTTTAGACTTAGACTTCAATCCCATGATTGTTAATGGAAGTGTATTTCCAGCGCCACCCCAAACACTCATTGCTGCGTATAAGAACATTGGACTATATAGTAGTGGTTCACCAGCAGCAGCTAGGGAAGCATTTGTCATATATGCTTGATACCAAGGAACCATGATAACTGCGAAGATAACTGTAGAGCCATGAATTCCAAAGAACCAGAAGATTTGTGCCAATAGCATGATTACAAACATACCTGGTGTAGAAACAAGTACGCTCATTGGAGCGGCTAAGATACCAATAATCAAGTTGGATAATGTTGTACTTGTGAATTTAGCAATTACATAAGATAGGATGTACCAGAATAAGATACACATTCCCATAGGAATCGTAGCTTTAAATGAATTACCAATTCCTTCTGGAACAGAATCTGGAAGTTTGATTCTCAAATCTTTGTCTTGCGCAAATTTCATGATGCGAGCACATACTAAACCAATGATCATAGCTACGAATAAGTTTGTAGAACCAAGATTTGCGATATTGATGTAATATGCTCCATCCATTTCTGTTAATGGACAACATACCATGAAGTAACATGCCATGGATGTGAAACCAGACATCATCTGGTTAACACCTAATTGTTTGGAATAACTAGCAGAAATACAATATGTCATAAAGAATGCTAGGATTCCCATTGTCCAACGATAAGGTGTATAGAAGAAATTATACAAGTCACTTGTTGTATCCCATCCTAAGAATGATGAGCCAAGTACACAGATAATTTGGAATAATGCACCTGTCATTAACAAGCCCATTGTTCCACCCATACCACCTGAAATAGAACTAAATAATTTGGAACCGGATAGTTTCATTGAGACATCTTCTAATTTATGCATGAATTTAGATTCAGCAATCTTCTCAACGAAGTTTTGATTGTTTGCCATGGAAAATTTCCCCCTTTCTTAACCAAGTAGGCTTTTTACTTGTTTATAAATATTTTCAGCATTGGCTAATGCATAATCTTGTGGTGCCATTAATGCACATGGAATTCCTGCACGATCTGCAGAAGCTTGTAATTCACGAGCTCTATTACGTACTTGAGGTGCATAAAGTAGAACTTGATATCCATCTTTAATAATTTCATCTACTTCACTTGTACCTACCGCATGAACTTCGATTTCCTCACCAACCTTTGTTCCATACTCTCTCATCTTTTTCTCGACGATGCTTGATGAGAAGCCACCCGCACAACAAATTAAAATTTTCATGACTATTTACCTCCCTTTAATTGTTGAACCTCTTTTTCAAGACTATCTACTCTTTTATAAAGAGTAATCAGCTCTTTAATCAAATCTTGCGCCAATTCAGAATTCATCAAATGATCCTGTGCATGAATCAGTAATATATTTATTGGAACATCTTCTCCATTCGCTGTCGCTGTTATCAATTGCATTTGTTCTTTATGAACTGGAAGAGTAGCTGCCGTAGCTTCCTTTAGAAGTTCCTCTGCTTTCTCGAAATTCCCGTCATTTGCTTCCGTTAATGCTTCAAAAGCACATCCTTTCGCATCTCCAGCAGCTGCAATTAACTGCATGGAAATTGATTCTATATCCACCATATTTGTATCTCCTTTTTCCTAAGTCTATTAAATTAAAAATGCATTTATTTTTCAAAATGCATTTTTCTTACTATATTTTCTATTTTTAAACACTAATTCATTTTTTAAACTAAAGATGTCTAACTTTTCTGAAAACAAAGTCATTAGATTACTTTAATATTTCAATGATCGTCGCAATCTCGTCATCACTAATGATTACATCTGCATCTTCTTCCAATTCCACAAGAATATCTTTTATATCATTGTACATTCTTTTGTTTTTTGATAATAATGCATCACGACGAATATTGATTGGCATTTCTGAGCCACTTTTTATTCGATTGATCATACAAGCTAAATGTAAAAACAATCCCATCTCTTCATCTGCTTCTAGAATTCTTGTTTTCTTCATCATCCGCTTGATTGTTTTATGAATCGTATTTTTCAATTTATAAATATTGATATATTCTAATTGATCATTCAAATAATCATATAACTCTTTATATTCCACAAGTCTTTCATTTTGTATCTTATCTACCGTCAGTAATAGATCCAACTTTTCAATTGGTGTATTAAATAGCATTGAAACAGAAACAAATGGAATGTCATATAGACCTGGATCATACGTACCAACAACGCATAATATTTCACCATTTTTACGATAATTATTAATATTATCCAACATTACTTTACGATTGCTTGCGGCCAAAGAGATAACTTGAACACCATCAAGAGCTGCATTTTTTTCAATGTATTGTTTCATTTGAATTGCGGAACCAGATCCAGAAGCACATAAAGTTACAATCACTTTCTTATATACATGATCATATCTTTCATATTCCTCTTTCAATTTCGCAAATGACCCAAAACCATTATTCAATATTGATTTGTATACATCATCAATCGTTTCTTCACTATCTAATTTAATGATTGCATCTAACGCTAATAACGTCATTGGTAATTCGACCAATCGCATGATCAATCCCGTTTCACTCGCAATCATTTCTAAGATTTTCTTTAGTGATCCCATATCATATAAAACTAGGATTCCCTTAGAACTTCCTATTTTTAAACACAGAGATTTAATATGTTCATATGCTTCATCAATACTTTGATCCAACAACAAATCATAACTATATAAATTATCTGTCTTATATAGACCTTCAATTGTTTTTCCTATCGCAGATGCAACATTTCCATGCATAACTAGTAAAACAGCAGGCTTATCATGATTACTTTCATTAAGATGTCTATTACTAAAGTAAATCGTTAATAAAATAGTATCATCAATATTGATTGGAATATGAAATTGTTCACTGATTTTCGAAGTCAATCTTGCTGCAAAGGCGTACTCTTCAGGATACTTTTCTACCACTTCTGTTATCTTCTCATTCGATATTCTTTTCTTGATTGCATCCTGTAGTACTAACTTTTGTATCTGAAAACACAATGCTTGAAATATAGTAGATGGATAAACACGGCTAAATAATGCACTCGCTTCTTTCAAACTATGATCAACTAATTCAATGATTGTTGGATCAATAATCTTTTCTAATGCTTTACGATCATATTGTGTATTATTAGAAGACATGTGATTAGAAATATCCGTTTCAATATCCGCTGATACGATTGTCATAATATCTTCATCAGGTATGCTTCTACTCTTTAATTCTTTTATCTTTTCATCAATCAAATCATATATTGATTGCTTTTTATAACGTAAGATTTCTTGTTTTTTACTACTTATTTCTCCCGTAAAAGAATATGTATAATTTTCAGGAATCAATTTTTCAATGATTTCTCGATTATCTTTATACTGTAAGAATCCTCTTCTAACATAAGGATTACAGTCACTTAAATAAACATTTAATGTGTCTGTTTCTTTTCCTGCATTTCTAACAAAAGCATTCGCACATCCGATACGAATATCTTCACGTAATTGTTCAACATTACCTTCACATTTATAAAGTAAAAAGCATCTCAACAATTCTGAATTAATAACAATTTCTTTCTTAACTTTTTCACTTTCGTTTTTAAAAAAAACTTCTATGAGTTCCAAACGTTCTTCAAACCCTCTTTCAGCTAAAGAAGGTAAATTAATATGAAACGCAAAATCATTGCGCATATCTTTTTCATTCATGGATAATTCTTGTGAGAAGACACAAATCACTTTCGTATTTTCTTCATATCTGCGTGTTTGCATTAAACCTTTACGAGTTTCGCCACTAATTTTTTCATAATGCGTAACTAGAATGAATCCTCCAGATTCTTTCATGATTTCGTTATATTTCTCATGAATATGATCAAAGCACTCACAAATACTATCTGCTGTTTTGTAATTTTCTAAATTCACTTCAATAAATGGTGCATCATCATGTAATAAATTCTGATATACCGCAAATTCATACATTTTATGAGCGAACAATACGTTTTCTGTTCCTCTTTCACCAGATATTAAAGCCCTTAGATTACCTTCTGGATATAAAATACAAGCTTTCGCTAATTTGATTTGGTTTTTCAATGAGCCATTCGCACCAATGAATTTTTTAAAACAGTCTTCTTCATGCATTTTCTTTTTCAGAATGTGATATTTTACAGGTCGTCCTGCTTCTTTTTCTAATTCATTTTCAACGCACAATTGGTTTAAAGCAGTAGAGATATTTGCCCTTGATATGTCAAAAATCTCTGACAATTCTTGCGCTGTATAAGAAATATCTTCTTTTTCGTTTGTCTTCTCTTTAATAAAATCTAAAATCTTCTGTTTATTTGTTTTCATTATCCAAAACCAATCCTTGATAATATTATTAAACACTAACGCGCTTTTTAAAACACTATTTTTTAATTTGTTTTTTCTTTTATTTTACAATCCAATCGATACAATTAAGATAACAGAGGTAATCACATGAAAAGAAGAATTGTATTAAATGTCCCAATTGATAAATTGTATGCAGCATTAATTTCGCCAACACTTGAAAGTTATCGCACAACAAAAAAGAAACTTCCTACAGAAGATGAATTAAAACATGGATTAACATTTCAAATAGAAATACAAGGAACAAAACCAAAACGCTACGCAACTATTAAAGTATTAAAATATGAAAAACCACATGTTTTTTCTATGGAGTATACAAGCCCAACATTCCACAAAATTGATACGATTCATCTTACTGAAACAAACAACAATAAAACTGAACTTATCACAGAACACATTGAAGAAAAATTAAAAGATGGTAAAGTTGTTTCCACTAAAGGAAAAGATGATTCAGATACAATTAAACCAGTATCTTTATGGGAAAGAAGTAAATATAAAAGATTAGCCTACGCAATCAATAAAGGCTTACTCTGATATTCATGCTTATGCAACGTCTTCAACTTTGATTGTTAGATGTGTAATAAGGAATCCCATGAAACAAGCAATCAGTAATCCAATCACATAATACAACATGGAAAGTGTTCCATGTTTTCCTGCTGTCATGATGAGTGTACCTAGGATTCCACTCGTCCCCCAAGTTTTAGCACCAACTTGCATGATCATTACAAATGCGCCACCAACGCCTGCGCCTATTCCTGCCGTAAAAAATGGTTTCCCCATTGGAAGTGTAACGCCATAGATCAATGGTTCTCCAATTCCTAATACGCCTGCAGGCACAGCACCTTTAATTACATTTTGAAGTCGTACATTGTTACATTTTTTTGCTTTGAAATATATCGCAATCGCTGCACCAACTTGTCCAGCACCTGCCATCGCTAATGCAGGAAACAAAGTAATATAGCCTAACTCTGCTAGTTGTAATGAATATACAGAATCTAATCCTCTATGCATCCCCATAGAAACCATTGGTAAAAATAATGCAGCACTAACAAAGCCAGTGATTCCACGTACAATAGCATTATCTGATAAACACACAAGACTGATCAGCTTGCATAAAGCACCTGAAACTAGACCTGTAATCGGCATAATAACAAATAAATATAAAATCACAGTAACCACTAGAGTTAAAAATGGTGTAAATACTAAATCTAAATTATTTGGCATCTTCTTTCGGATTTCTTTTTCAATTTTCGATAAGATCCACACTCCAAGAATAACTGCGATGATGCCACCTCTTCCTACTCTTAATATAGAAGATAAAGGTTGTGCTTCATTATATAGGCCAAATGTCTTCGAAATATCATCTACATTGGATATATTTGTTAGCATTCCTAGAATACCACCAAGGATTGGCGTAGCACCAAATCTCTCTGCTGCTCTATAACCTACCCAGCCCATCATATAAGAAAAGAAGGCCGTACTGATCAAAGAGAGAATGTTCCAGATTGTATACAGAAATTGATGATTTGCATAATCCGTGCACACCAAAACTATGATTTCATTAAGTCCTGCACAAAGTCCTGCAGTGATTGCGGCAGGAAGCAATGGAACAAAGATTTCACCTATTGTTTTAAAAACGCTCTTAAAGGAACTGTAATTTCGTTTAGAAGACTTGTTCACTACTTTTTCTTGAGTCATTGTAGTTTGTTTTGTTGCGGGAATTCCCATTTCAGCACAAACATCTGCACATTGTCTAACGATACCAGGTCCAACAACGACTTCAACATAATTTGATTTATCATGTAGTACAGCTAAAACACCTTCGATTGATTTTAATTCTTCTTCATGAATCAAAGAATCTTCTTTTACATCTATTCTTAGTCTTGTCGAACAATTTGTTGCGGCCAAAACATTCTCTTTTCCGCCAATTCCTTCAATGACTTTTTTCACTAGTTCTTCTACTGCCATATATATTCTCCACATCATATAAAAGAACAACATCTCTTAGATATTGTTCGATTGATTCGTTTTCATAACTTGAAAGCAAATTCCCAACAATTGTTTGGGTTGCTGGCACATTCATTATACAAGATTCATCTCATCTCTGAGTTAAAAATAAAAGATAAATGAATGAACTATTAATCATTCTGTGATATTGTTTAACAAGAAATTATATTTCGGAGGTTCTATTATGGAAATTGAGTATAAGCAAACTAAAGATTTTACTGCAGATGAATTACAACACTTGTTCTTATCTGTTGATTGGGAATCTGGAAATTATCCAAATAAACTTGTTAACGCAATGCATAATTCAACAAGAGTCATTTCCGCTTGGAATGGTAATAAACTTGTTGGATTAGTTCGTGCATTAGACGATGGTGAAACAGTTGCTTTTATACACTACCTTTTAGTTGATCCAGCTTATCAAGGAAAGCATATTGGAGATGAACTCATGAAACAAATAATGAGTTTCTACCAAAATCTTCTTTATGTAAAAGTTATTCCTTCTGATCCTAAAACAATTCCTTTTTATCAAAAATATGGTTTTAATCAATACGATAATTATTCTGCAATGGTTTGGAAAAATTTTAATTGAATAAATTGTTTTACATTACTATTTGCATAAAAACATTAATGAGGAGCTACTAATTATGTCAACCATCCAAAAAGCTAATGCATTACCCCAAAAATTAGAAACTGATACAACAAGTACAGTTCATATGTTTTTAACAAAGACTTTCGCTTGTGAAATATTACAGAGATTAGAGGCATCTAGATTGCAAGCAGCAAGTGGGCAAATTACGAACGCTAATGATGCATTAGATAATTTAAGAGAAAAATACGGCCTATAATGTTGGCGTTACATATTATGTTAATTCAACACTTCCATTTGACAATCTAGGAATGTATTTCTAAAATATAAATCATTAGAACAATATTTAGGTAGTTCGGCAATTGGAGCCGTGTGTACTTAAAAGTTGTTCTATTTTTTATGTTCTTTATCGCACCTAAAGAAAAGAGATATAATTGGTACAAAGGAAAGAAAACTATGCCATTTAGAATTATACGAAACGATATTACTAAGATGGAAACTCAAGCCATCGTAAATACCGCCAATCGTTTACCTGTAGTCGGAGCCGGTTGTGATGAAGCTATTTACAAAGCTGCAGGATATGATGAACTTCTGCAATATAGAAAAGAACATATCGGTATCATTGAAGAAGGAAATTCTTTCATTACGCCTGGTTTTCAATTGAAATGCCAATATATCATTCACACTGTCAGTCCTCTTTATCAAAATGGAAATAATGATGAAGAAACAAAACTCAGAAATTGTTATAAAAACAGTTTTAAACTTGCGAAAGAACATGACATCACTTCTATAGCATTTCCTTTGATTTCCACAGGTTCTTTCTTATTTCCAAAAGAAGAAGGAATGCAAATCGCTATTGATGAAATCAATCGTTTCTTGCTTCAAAATGAAATGGAAGTCTATTTGGTTGTATATGATGAAAGATCCAATGAACTCGCAAAAAAAATATTCCCGGATTTAAAATCATTTATCCAAAAAGTTCAAAGTTCAACCCTACTACGTATGAATAGCTCTGTTATAGAGGCAGAGTATGAAGAAGAATGTTTTGAAGAGGAATGTCTATTTAATCCTGATGAATTAAAAGATAGAATCTATCATGTATCAGATACCTTCTCAGAATATCTATTAGATTTAATCAAAGAAAAAGGACTATCTAATGTCGAAGTCTATACCAAAGCATTAGTAGATAAAAAAGTATTTTCTAAGATTAAAAATGATTCTGAATATCATCCAAACAAATTCACTGCCTTATCTCTATGTATTGGCGCAAGATTGAATTTAGAAGAAACTGAAGAACTTCTTACAAGAGCCGGATATGCATTAAATCCAAGTGATATTACAGATATCGTATTCCAATATTATATTGAAAAACAAAAGTACAATATGATTGATATTCTCATCTATTTAGATGAATGTGGAATTCCAGTCAAGGTCGCCTAACAAGCGACCTTTTTTCTTTCCCTATATCGTATTCTTTAAACATAGAAAGGAAATCAAACATGACTGAACTTATTTATCAACATGAACTAATCAAAGTCTTTCAAGACACTGTATATCAGTCAAACACATTGTACGCAAAAGAGACAGAAATACTAAAAAAAGAAACAAAGATATATCAGAACATACCTATGTATCCATCTAAATCAACAACAAGTGATGTAGTATTCATCCATGGTGGAACAATTAAAATATCCAATCAATATTGTGATAGGTATAGAGTTGCTGCACTAAATTTTGCGGATGGTGTAATGCCTGGAGGAATGGTTAAAGAAGGTGCTCTAACACAAGAAGAAAATATATGTAGATGTTCTAATCTTTACCAATCTCTTACAAGTGAAGCGTGTATAGAAGGATACTACAGAATCAACAAACAACATTATCACTCTGGCCTATGTACAGATACAATCATCTATTCACCCAATGTCCTTGTATTCAAAGATGATAAGCATTATTCACCAATTGAACCAAAACAATATGACTTTATTACCTGTCCTGCACCATCTTGTGAATTTACTTGTACTCAAGATGCAATGAATGTATATGAAACAAGAATAAAACAAATCATATTTTCATCCATTATCAATCATGTAGATTGTTTGATATTAGGTGCTTGGGGATGTGGTGCTTTTGGACAAGATAAAAAATTGGTTTCTTTAGCGTTTGTAAATGCATTAAATGAATATGCAGGATACTTTAAAAAAATTATTTTTGCGATAAAAGAAACACCTACGCTACATGACTCATCATACGATACATTCTTACAAGTGTTCCAAACAAACTATAGAGGAAATTCCATCGAAGGAGAAAAAATGATATGAAAAACAAAACAACAGAAATTGTATTTATCTTAGATAGAAGTGGATCAATGGCCGGATTAGAAGAAGATACGATTGGGGGCTTTAATTCTATGATTGAAAGACAAAAAAAGGAAGATGGAGAGGCCTATGTATCCACAGTACTGTTCAACCATAAAAACAAAGTCATCCATGATAGACAACCTATCACCAAAATTAATCCATTAGACGAAACAACTTACTATGTTTCAGGATCCACAGCCTTACTTGACGCAATAGGTGATTCTATAAAACATATCAAACAAGTTCATAAGCATCTAAAGAAAGATTCACGTCCAGATAAAACAATTTTCTTCATCACAACAGATGGATTAGAAAACGCGAGTGTGAAATATTCTTATCCAAAAATTAAAAGAATGATTGAAGCTCAACAAGAAAAAGAGCATTGGGAATTTATTTTCCTAGGTGCAAATATAGATTCTATCCAAGAAGCAAATAAAATGGGAATTCGTAAAGACCGTACATTTGATTACTATTGTGATGATATTGGCACAAAGAAAAACTTCAATGCCATTTCCAATGTATTAACTAAGTTTAGAAGTGATATGGATGAAGAAGAAATGGATGAATGCATTCTCCAAGAATTCTCAGAAGTCAAAAAATATTGTAAAAGTAAAAAATAGTATATAAATACAATTTATATATATCAATTGTTAATACCATTCCACTAGATTATCGAGATGATTCACAAAAAAGAGTAGCATTAATGATACTGTTTAAAAAAATAGACTATTCTTTATTCGAACTCTATTGCTCAAAGAGAAAAAAACCAGTGTTATTTAATTTTATTTAGATTATAAGAATGACCAAACATCATCTGGACAACTGAGTTTATCTAACAAAGCATTTGATTAGTTAATATCCACCTATCGAATTTTATTGTTCTAGAAACATTAAACGGTTGGTATATAATCTAAAATTTTATTGACCAAGTCGTAATAATATGATAATTTTATTGTACAGAAAGTAGTACAATAGATTGTACAATATAAAGCGAGGTGTTAAACATGTTAGCAGTAAATTATTCAACAATCAGAAACAACTTAAAAGACTATTGTGACAAAGCTACAGATTTTCAGGAAACAGTTATTGTAACAAGAAAAAATGAAAAAAATGTTGTTCTTATGAGCCTTGATAAATATAACCAGTTAGAAAAAGCAGCTAGAAATAACGAATATCTTGCTATGATTGATAGAGGAATTGCACAGCTTGAATCTGGTCACGGTCAAGAGCATGATCTAATTGAGGTAGACGAATGAAAAAACTGTGGGCTGATAGAGCGTGGGACGATTATTTATATTGGCAAACACAGGACAAAAAGACATTAAAGCGAATCAATGAACTTATTAAGTCTATCGAGAGAGAAGGTTTATATGAAGGAATCGGGAAACCTGAAGCACTTAAGCATAGAAAAGCTTGGAGCAGAAGAATAGATGAAACCAATAGGTTAGTATATAACATAGACGAAAATGGTTTCTTATGGATTATCGCTTGCAGAGGGCATTACGAAGATTAGCACCTGAAAAGGTGTTTTTCTTTTCAGCCATAATCTTTATACAAGATTGATAAAATAAACAATAATAAAAGAACAGCACCATATAGATGCTGTTCACAAAATTGATTATTCTTTACTCGAACTCAGTCATTCCTGAAGAACTTTTTCATTGTGCTATATTGCTTTCATACCAAGAAAACAAACAGCATAATCCATTAAAAACATATTCATAAGTAAATTGATAATCATGACGATTTCCTTTCACTGTGTAATACATCAGATTTCCATCCGCAAATCCATTTTCAGTATAATCAAATGCATTTGTCTGTGTTTTCATATATTCAATTTGTGCTGTTAATCCTTGATATGCAACATCTCTTGTGCCTGTTGCCGAAAATACATAATATTCTCGCTTATCATATCCAGAATCTGTCACTGTATCTGCAATCATGGTAGCGTCCTCTACATCTGTTGAACCATCTCCTCCTAGGGTCAATCCGCCACTCATAGGCATGAAATATTCAAAACGATCTATTCCTTCAAGAAATACGTGCCATGTCGTTGTTCCTCCAGCAGAGAATCCTCCAAATGCACGATGTGAACGAGATTCTTCAAATCCTTCATCCGTAGTATTTATCGCAAAAGTATGATAGTAATTTTCTACAGCAGGCATTAAATCATTTTTCAATTCCCCAGAATAGAATATCGGCGTTGTATCATGATACCATTCATTCCCGGATGGAAGATATGGCATAACAATAATTAAAGGTGGAATTCGTTTATCCTCTATCATGTTATCAATCATATTTTTGAAGTTATCACCATACTCATACATCCATGTTCTTTCATTTCCATAAGCACCATGTTGAAGATATAAAATATTGTATTTTGTTTGACTATCATTTTGATTATAACCATATGGTAAATAAATGGTTGCTTGACTTTGGATTGTCTCTCCATTTCCAATATAATCTTTTGTATCATAAGTAAAAGATTCTAATGTACCTTGTTGTGTTGCTTCACTATAATATCCATCTGGTACAGTACCAAGTACAATATTCTGCATATGAACCTCCGATTCTTTAGAAGATGTGTTCTGTTCAGATATCACCTTTGAATCATCACTTGTATTTTCAACTTCTGAACTTACTTTTGATGCGACTATTTCACTATTAGGATTCGTTGTAACAGATGCGCTACATCCTACAAGTAAAAACGACAATGTCAAAAAAGAAATGATAAGGTTATTTTTCACCATGAAATACCTCTTTATCTTTATAACTGTTGAGCAGTAGGTCGAATAATAATTTCATTAATTCCCGTATTTTCTGGCATGTTTATCGCAAAGGCAATACTCTCTGCTACAGAGGTAGCTGGAATCGCAAGTGCATCATATGCTGCTTGCATACCATTGCGACCTTCCTGTGTAGTCAGTGATTGTGGCAATTCTGTCGCAATCATTCCTGGTGCCAACATTGTTACACGAATTCCTGATTTTGCGGCAGCTTCTTCTTCACGAAGTGTTTCACTAATTGCACGAACTCCAAATTTAGTAGCTGCATAAATACCACAAGTTAATCCTGTCTGATGCGAAGAAAGAGAACCTATATTGATAATATGTCCACTCTTTTGTTTACGCATAATTCCAAGGCATGCATGAATCCCATAAAGAACACCTTTCAAATTTACATCTACACATGCATCCCAGTCTTCCACTTTATCTTCAGCCAAAAATGACAATGGCATAATTCCTGCATTATTGATCCACACATCGATTTTTCCATATGCCTTTATTGCCTTTTGTGCTAATGCTTCTTGTTCTTGCACTTTTGTAACATCTACAATTTGATAAACTGCATCTCCACCATCTGTTTTAATTTCCGATACAATTTTTTCAAGTTTTTCTTCTCGTCTTGCGCCAAGAACAACTTTATTTCCTTGCTTTGCAAGAAGACGCGCCGTTGCTTCTCCGATTCCACTAGATGCACCCGTAATAACTACTACTTTTGATTCTTCCATTTGTAATTCCTCCATTGTTGACTTTTCTTCATCACAATTGTAACCTTAACCTTAAGATTAAGGTCAATAGGAAACAGGAGGTTTTTTATATGTCTTATACAATCAAACAAGCTGCAGAAATTATGAATGTAACTCCAACAACATTACGATACTATGACAAGCAAGGACTACTGCCATTTATGGAGCGAAAAGAATCAGGTTATCGTATTTTTTCTGATGATGATATATCAATGTTACATGTAATCGAATGTTTAAAAAAATCAGGTATGTCAATCAAAGATATCCGTCAATTTTCCAAGTGGGTACAAATGGGCGATGATTCATTAAATGAACGCTACCAAATGTTTTTAGAAAGAAAACAAGTTGTTGAATCACAAATGGCGGAATTGCAGAAAACATTAGATTTTATCAATCACAAATGCTGGTATTACGAAACAGCAATTGAAGCAGGAACTGAAAAGATCCACTTTAACGAGGATTCTGATAAATTACCTTGTGAATAAAACAAAAAGAACAGCATCCCTGATACTGTCCCCTAATTGTCACCTTTCACTCTAGTTCTATTGTTCTAGGAGCTATCATTTCCACGACCACATTTCCAGCATGATCAACATCGCTAGCTGTGCGGATAGCCTGTTCCAATTCATCCAACGGAAACTCATGAGTAATGATTCGCTCCAAATCCCACTTGCCACTTGCCATGATTTTCTGCACATCGTGCACATCCTCCGGCATATAACCTCCAGAGCCAATGATGCTTTGCTGGGCATAGGTCATGTGGAGCAGGTCAATGGTACGAGGCTTGTTATTTACCGCTACCGAGACAAAACGGCTCTCGATTTTTCCGAGACGCTGAAAATTGTTCATAATACTTTCTGCACCGGCAGCGTCCAACCAGCAATCAATGTCTGCGACTGTACCGTTCAAAGAAGGTGCTGTACCAAAATAACTACTAAATGTCACTTCATAATCCTCTGATGCTGTATTACAAACCTTAAAACCTAACTGCGATGCCAACTTCAGCCGAAAATCTGAGTAATCACAAATCATAACTTTTTCCATGCCGAAGTACTTGAATGCAACCGCAGCAGCAATACCAATCGTTCCACAACCGAACACTACAGCGTTTTGACCAGCAACATATTGTCCATTCCCACAGGGAATCATACCTCTGCGGGCGGCTCGACAGCCAACCGTAAACGGCTCAATCAGACTTGCCAACTTATTAGAAATACGCTCATCCACAGCATAGAGGGAATAGTTTCGCTTGGCATTTGGAATAAGAATATATTCCGAAAAGCCACCGATGGTTCCAGCTCGTTTTGTGTCACCCTTGGCATAGCGTGGGTAAGGATAGACTCTTTCACCTACAACAAAATCTGTGATATTCTTTCCGACTTTTACCACACGTGAAACTGTCTCATGACCAAATTCACCGCCAACTGTTACTTTGTGACCGGTATTGGGACCATGAGTAAAAACTGCCACATCCGTGCCACAGATACTGGAATAGATATTTTGCACGAGCACATCATTGTCACCAACTTCCGGCATCGGCAGTTCCTTGATTTCTACTTTTTCTTTTCCTAAATAAATACCAGCTTTCATTTTTCCTCCTTACGGCGTTTTACACAACGTTGAAACATTTCAATAATATACACAATGGAATCTGTACATTCATTCCTTAACCATTCCGAAATGATTGCCATTAACCCTTGAATATAAAAAGCCATAATATAACATCTGTCCTGTTCCGGTACACCATAACGATCAAAAATTGACTTGAACACGTAGTGGAACATTTTGTCATAACTTTTATCCATCCCTAGAACTACCGCATTTTCCATCGATGTGCGGAATAGCCTCTTGTTCTGCTTAATGTAATCGAGGTAAGGCACCAAATATTCCGGCGTAATAAGGTATAATTCATCCAATGGACAATCATGCAGCTTTGTAACAAAGGTTTGCGAATCTTTTTTCATATAGGAAAGGAACTGTTCGTTCATATGGATGACGCTCTCTGAAAGTAGATCTGCCATAGTTTCATAATGAAGATAGAACGTAGATCGGTTAACACCAGCCAATTCACAGATTTCCTTGTCTGTGATGTAAGCGAATTCCTTCTTTTCCAAAATCAGCAAAAATGCTTCATCCATTTTGGAAGCAGTAGAGAAATATTTACTTTCTGACTTATTCAATCGAATCCACCTTCTTTCGTATTTTTACGTTATGCAACAACATGATAACGGCAATCAAAATAACAAATCCGTAGACGAATCCGCCAGTAATAGCGTTCATCATTTTTCGGTAACTCTCTCCGTTTTCAGAAAAACGAGAGATCATCGCTGTCTGTAGACCGAGAATTGACATCATAGCAGCGATGAAATTCAACACCTTAGCAGCAGATAGAATAGGACTACCTAGCTTGCTGAACTTTGCAAGATTCAGAGTCGATGTAACCATTGTATAAAAGGTGTAGAGCGCAGACAGATAAATAATATAGCCTGGATAAGAGAAGCCAGAATTTGTTCGTACCATCAACACTATCATACCGCCCATTGGGATGTTCAACAAAAACAGTAACCATGCCGTTGTATGATAGCATTGGCTTTCCAATTCCGTATTTCGTCGACGATAGCAAAAGATCAAATACGCACGCAGTCCGCCAAGCACCAGATAGTATACCGCCATAGAGATGAACCATATCGATGCATAGCGGATGCCTGTAACAATGCGAAATATCACATAGAAAAAGTTGACAGCTACACCCTGATAGATATTGACACTTCCTCGAAAGGCAAGATCATTCAGATACCGTCCTGTGATTTTTGAGCTACTAACTTTCCGAACAATCCGGCTGCTCATGATTGCAGATTTTACTCTCTTTATCACCAGTGGAAGTGCTACAAGCCATATCAAAAGAGAATACGCCGACATACAGTAAATCATGTATGTCGACGCACTTCTTGTATTTTTGGTTGCAAAAATGAAAATAAGCATAGCAAAGGAAAGCGATGTCAAAAAAATCAACACACACTTAGACGGATGTAGTAGCTTTTGGAAAAACATTTTTGCCCGTTCCATAGGTTATTTCTCGCTAATTTCTTTAGCCAGTTCCATAATCTCAAAAGCATATTTCTGCTTACCCTGTATCAGCAACTTTTTGTAGATTGGATAGTTGAAGCCCATCCCCAGTAGACCGATGATGCCAACAATGACACCGAGAACGAACATAGCGCTCGTACCACTTCCGATGACATTCATAGAAAGACACATCCCCACACCGGCTACTAATGCAGAGATAATTCCGAAAGTGTAGGTAAAAACGGTTGCGGGAAGTTTCGCTTTCTTGTCCAGCTTTCTGAGGGCGACTACCTTAGAAGTATCCTTTGGTGCGTACTCGTTAGCGAGCTGTTCTGCGTAAATCTTATCTGTATTCATGGCTTTTTGCCTCCTTTATTTGATGGTTTTATGATACCGGCAAAAAAAGAGTAATTGAACAACACGGATAAGGATTTGTGTTGAGTTCAAGAACACTGCACCCTCTTTTCTAAAAAATATAATTACATTTACAATAAATGTATGTCTAAGACAACAGAAAACAATTACGCAATCTCATATTAGAGTTTTAGATACATGACTCGAAACGATTGATACTGCCCTTATGTATACAATTACAATTCTCAAATGTTAGGGTTCATTAAATAAACGATAAACAAAAGAACAGCATCACTGATACTGTCCTATAATTTTCACCCCTTCACTCTATTGTTCCAGGAGATTCCTATATCTTTAAAATCATTTTTAAGTAGAAATCCAAATATCAAAACAATTGTATTTCACCTAGACAATGATGAAGTTGTTATAAGTTCTACTGCTTATATGATGAATCGTTTAAAGGATAAATATCATTGCATAGATCAACATCCAAGAAAATACAAAGATATAAATGAAGAATTACAAGGAATGAAAAAAGTTTGATTTTAAAGTCTTGTTTGTCTATAATAAAGATGTAAAAAGGCTTTTAAAAGCTAGGGCTGGTCGAAAGACCCGGGTCCACACAAAGGCGGGTAAGACACCCGCCATTTCTTTTGGAAAGTTGAGGATGTGTAATGGAATTAAGTGTTTTCGTCGATGAATCTAGAGATTTTGGTGAATATGATTATCATGCTCCTTACTATATTATTTCCTTAGTGTTTCACAACCAAAGCAATGATATTCAATCTGATTTATCACATTTTAATGATGAATTAGCTTATTTAAACTTGTCTAATCACTGCGTCCATGCTGGTCCAATTATTCGTTCAGAAGAAGAATATAAAGGAATGCCACTAGATGAAAGAAGAAAGATATTAAAAAAATTAATGGCATTTATTAGACATGTTGATATTTCATACAAAACAATATATATCGAAAAGAAGCATATTGAGGATTCAATTGAAGCTACGGGTAAATTAAGCAAACAATTATCCTCACTAATTCGAGAGAATATGGATTTATTTTGTAGTTTTGATGTTGTAAAAATATATTATGATAATGGGCAAGTGGAAGTAACCCGTGTTCTCTCTTCTGTATTTAATGCGTTATTAGAAAACGTAGAATTTAGAAAAGTAATTCCATCTCAATACCGATTATTTCAAGTGGCTGATTTGATTTGTACATTAAAGCTAACTGAATTAAAATTAGAAAATCATACTCTTTCAAAATCAGAAAAAACTTTTTTTGAAGATGAAAGAACTTTAAAAAAGAATTATTTAAAACCTATAAAAAAGAAAGAATTGTAATTATAACGATCTATAGCTCGTTTTTTATACATATTATTCGAACTCGACGAAATGTTTTGCATCTAGGCCTTAAAAGGCGCATAAAATGGCCTGTTCTTTGCACTTGTAAGCCACGGTTTGGAGGTGTTTTTTATCAATTTGTTTTCACGCGTTGTCACAAGATCCTACTCCTTTTTACATAACCAGTGATTCGACTGGTATGGGAAAGAAGTTTTTATTATGGAAAAATGAAAAGTAATTGCGATTGCAAATCAAAAAGGTGGCAGTGAAAAAATTAAATTTTAAAATTTGAACGACTTAGTCAGTGATCAAGTTAGTGACTAAGTTAGTGATCAAGTCAGTGACCAAGTTACCCCACAAGTCACACCACAAGTTAACCAACAAGTTAACCCACAAGTCGCACCCTAAGTTAACATATTTAAAACATGATATTTTAGTCAGCAACTAAGATATATCAAAGAAAGTCCAATTTGCGCCCTACTCCTTTTACATAACCAGTGATTCGGCTGGTATGGGAAAGGAGTTTTTATTATGGAAAAATGTAAAGTAATTGCGATTGCGAATCAAAAAGGCGGTGTTGGTAAGACAACAACTACTTTAAATGTAGCAATTGGTATGGCAAGAAATGGGTATGATGTTCTAATCATCGATTTTGATCCTCAAGGTGATCTAACAAGTTCACTCGGATGGAAAACAAATGATGCATTAGAAAATAGTGTTTCTTCAATGCTTGATGATTATATAAATGATGAACCAATCAATTATGATTCTCTTATATTGAATCACCCTGAAGCTGTTGATGTTATTCCGGCCAATATCGAACTTGCAGACTTTGAGATGCGTTTAGTTAGTGTAATTAATAGAGAACAGACATTAAGTAATTGTATCGAACCTTTAAGAAGTAAATATGATTACATTTTTATTGATTGTCCACCCTCTTTAGGAATGCTTACTGTTAATGCTTTAGCTGCAGCAGATGAAGTACTGATTCCAGTACAAACACAATACTTACCGGCAAAAGGTATGACTAAGCTACTTCAAACAGTAAATAAGGTACAACGTAAGATTAATGACAATCTAAAGATTAACGGCATTGTTATGACGCTTGCGGATTCAAATACCAATATCACTAAAAGTACTATTGAAACAATAAGAGATTCTTTTAGTAAGAACATCAAAGTGTTTGATACGATCATTCCCAAAGCCACCAAGGCAAGTGAAGCTAGCACTACTGGTAAGAGCATTTATGAATACGCTAAAGATTCTAAAGTTGCACTAGCTTATGAATCTCTTACAAAAGAGATCATGAACAAAGACAAAGAAAAACAAAGAAATGATTTTAGTCGTTAGAAAGAAGATGAAGAAATGAAAAACAATCATGTTGAATTAAAAGGCACGCTTACTAAAAATATAGAAGTATCCAAATCACAAAAAGGTAATTCTTTTACAAAGTTCGCTATTAAGTGTTTAAGAGATGATCAAGGAACACGTTTTGATTATGTTGGATGCATTGCGTTTGGTGAGCTTGCTGAAGAATTAGAAAAAGTTGGTACAAGTAACACGAAGCTTAACATCATTGGTAACCTACAAACGAGTTCATATAAGAAAGATGATCAAAAGATCTATTCAATGAACGTTGTTGTAGAAAGTTTTGAATTATTAAATAAATAAGGAGACTCAACATGCCAAAACTAGATTTAGGATTGCCTAGTTATGATTCCCTGTTTTCAACCGAAAAAGAAAGACAAGAATCTAGCGCCGAAAAGGTGATGAAGATTCCTATTGATAAGATATCTGATTTTAAAGACCATCCTTTTCATGTAACGATGGATGAAGATATGGCCAAACTTATTGATTCAATCAAAGAAAACGATATGTTGATGCCTGCCCTTGTCCGGCCTAAAGAAGATGGAACTTATGAAATGATATCTGGTCACAGGCGCAAATTTGCCATGTCACAGCTAGGTAAAAAAGAAATGAATGTTATCATTCGAAACCTCGATGATGATCAAGCCACTATATTAATGGTAGATAGTAACATTCAAAGAGAAAACATCTACCCTAGTGAACGTGGCTACGCTTATAAGATGAGACTAGAGGCAATGAAACACCAAGGAAAGAAGGTAGATATTGATTTCGATAATGCTGATATTCCTGTTGAATATGATAAACAAACTTCCCACCAACTTGGTTGGAAGTCAGAGAGCGCTGCAAAGTTGGGCGAACAATTAGGCGTTAGTATGAATCAAGTTAGAAGATTTATCCGTCTCACCTACTTGATTAAGCCACTACAAGAAATGGCCGATGGAAGAAATGAAGATAATATTACTATTGCATTTAATCCTGCAGTAGAACTATCATATCTTACTTCTGATGAACAACAATATGTCGTTGATTCAATTAACGACAATCAAAGAACACCATCATTAGCACAATGCCAAGAATTTAAACGATTAAGTCACGATGGAAAATTAACTTTTGATTTTGTTAATGATACATTAGCTGAAGAAAAACCAAATCAAAGAGAAAAACTATCATTTCAAATGAATGAGATTAATAAATATTTCCCAAAGAATCTTTCACCGGGCAAGAAGAAAGATATTATGATTCACTTGCTTGAAAACTGGGCAAAGAAACGATCAAAAGAAGAAGAGAGATAATTGTAGATTCGATTATCTTTTTTGTATCTGTGATTGTAAAAGACTGTTGGAGGGGCAGTCTGACTATGCCTAGAAGTGTGACTGCTTTCTCCCCTAAAACCCCTCCTACTTTCCGAAGAATTTATTTACTATCCGAAAATAAAAAATAGTTCTAGTTATGAATAGTAAATATAAACTAGGTATTTTAAAGATAGTTAGATAAAAGAAAGGATTCATTATGAGAAAGAAAATAATTATAAGTCTTGTTTGCTTATTAAGTATTTTAGGTATTACTACTTATTGTTTTGCCAATGGTAAAACGAATGTTAGTGAACAAGTAACTGAAGTTAGTAAACAAGAAGCGAAAACAGTTAAGAAAGCAACAAAATCTGAAGAAAAGAAGGATACAGATGACAATAAAACAGCTACTGTTAGTAAACAAGCATCAACAAAAACAGAAAGTTCAAAAACATCTAGTACAAGCAAAGATAAAACTTCATCGCAAAATAAAACAAATACTACTTCTCAAGCTACAAGCAATAAGAGCGAAAAGAAAGCATCAGATAACACTTCAACTAATCAATCAAACGCAAGTGTTAGTAAACAAGAAGTGGTTAAAGAAGTTGAAGAAGTTAAAACACAAGAAGTTGTTCAACAACCTGTTATTGAATCTACACCAGTTCCAGTAGAACCAAGCTATGCATGTCCTGGTGGAGTTGATCAAAATCAAGCATGTGATGTTATCTTGGATTCTAACCATTACTATGCAACTTTTTCTTCGGAAGGTGAAGCAAATTCAAGTGGTGAGTATTACTTAAATGATGTGATGTATATTGGCGAAACAGAAATAACAAACTATTCTGTTCAACCGGTATATCGAAATGATCATAGCATTGCTTATTACGGTTTAAATCTTTGGAGCAATGGAAGTTTAATTCAATAAAAAAGGTCTATGAAAAAAATCGTTTAATTTGTATCTTATTAGTAAAAATGATATATTATAAATGAAGAGTCGGTATGGAGACTATAAACCCATGCCATTGGTCGGAACAAAGACCTAAAACTTGTTCCAGTGCAGAGAAAACTGCTAAACATCTTAAAAGGCGAGCAATCGCCTTTTAATTTTAGAAAGAGAGTATTGTATGGATAATATTTCATTTAAACAAAGGGTATGTAAATCAATACGTCAACTTCTCGCAAATTTTATACATCTATTGAAAAAGGATCAGATTTCATT
>CAVKTV010000007.1:0-26361 GCA_963659075.1 Lachnospiraceae bacterium
GTTTGGTGGAGTTGGGTAGTAGCTTCTGGTGTATGTGGTCTAGCTGCGGGTATTGCTTACTACTACACAAAACTTGAAGAAGGTGAATTCAACAAAAAGACAATCTTAACAATTATTGTTATCAATGTAATTGGTAATGCTATTGCGTGGTTATTGGTAGCTCCAGTATTGGATATCGTTATCTACGCAGAACCTGCTAACAAAGTATTCTTACAAGGATTAACGAGTTTTATTGCTGATGGTATTTCTTCCATCGTTGTATGCTCTTTATTAGCAGCAGCTTATTCCAAGACACGTACAAAGACAGGTTCTTTGGATCAGGAATAATTGTTTCTAAACTCGTTATTGAAGAATCTTCTTCTTTAACGGGTTTTTCTATTTATGAGAGGTTTTGAATGAGTACGATGATTGAATTTAAAGATTTTTCCTTTCAGTATAAATCCCAGAAGAAACCAACTTTACATCATATCAATTTAAAGATTGAAGAAGGTGAAAAAGTATTGATCGTTGGACCAAGTGGAAGTGGTAAATCAACAATTGGTAGTTGTATCAATGGTTTGATTCCATTTGCTTATCCAGGTAAGAAAGAAGGAAAACTCTACATCAATGGTGTTGATAGTGAAAAATTAGATATTTTTAGTAGTAGTAAATTGGTCGGCACTGTTATGCAAGATGCAGATAGTCAATTTGTTGGCTTGAATGTTGGAGAAGATATCGCTTTTGCGTTAGAAAATAGTAATGTAGATACAGATAAAATGCATGAAATTGTTTCTAAGGTTGCCGGTTTAGTTGGAATGGGTGAATATCTAGAACATTCTCCTTTAGAATTATCAGGTGGTCAAAAACAAGATGTTTGTATGGCTGGTGTAATGGTTGATGAAGCACCGATTTTGTTGTTTGATGAACCATTAGCGAATTTAGATCCAGCTACTGGAAAACTTGTAATTGAATTGATTGATCAAATCAATCAACAACAAAAGAAAACAGTTGTAATTATTGAACATCGTTTAGAAGACGTATTACATTGTCATCTTGACCGCATTATTTTAATCAACGAAGGTATGGTATTGTTTGATGGTAAACCAGAGAATTTATTTCAAACAACTTTATTAGAAGATAATGGAATTCGTTTGCCACTTTATATTCAAGCGTTGAAGTATGCTGGGGTTGATTTAAAAAAAGTTGATTATTTAGCTGATGATACGAATTATGAATTACATGAAGAAGCTAACAAACTAGTTCGTTGGTATGATGCAAACAAAAAAGAAAAAGTCATTCAAGAACAAAAACCATTATTAACGATTTCAAATTTGAATTTTTCCTATGATGGTGTGAAAGCTCATTTAAAAGATGTTAATTTAGTCATTCATGAAGGAGAAATGATTTCTGTTGTTGGGAGAAATGGTGCAGGTAAATCTACTCTTTGTAAATGTATTTGTGCTTTTGAAAAAATGGATAGTGGAGAACTTGTTTTTGATGGTCAAAATATGAATGATCTTTCTGTAAAAGAAAGAGCTGATTTAATAGGTTTTGTCTTACAAAATCCAAATCAAATGATTTGTAACACAATGATATTTGATGAAGTTGCGATGGGATTAAGAAATCGCGGCTTTGATGAAGAAACAATCAAACAAAAAGTCGAAGATACTTTGAAGGTTTGTGGACTTTATCCTTTCCGTAATTGGCCAATTTCAGCATTATCATTCGGTCAGAAAAAGCGTGTTACAATTGCTTCTATTTTAGCTTTGCAACCAAAGATGATCATCTTAGATGAACCTACTGCTGGACAAGATTATCGTCGTTATTCAGAAATCATGGAATTTTTGAAGAGCTTGAACGCAATGGGAATCGCAATTGTCATGATTACGCATGATATGCATTTAATGTTGGAATATACAACTAGAAGTATTGTATTAACAGATGGTCAAAAGATTGCGGATGCATCTGCGAGTGTTGTATTAGGTGATGAAGATTTGATTCAACGTGCAAACTTAAAGAAGACAAGTTTATCTACTCTTGCAACAAAGGCTGGTATTGAAGATTGCGTTGCATTCATTGATACATTTATTGCGCATGAAAGGGGACATCAAATATGAAAATTAAAATGTTTTCCTATTCACAACTAGATACTTTTATTCATCAATTATCTGGTCTTACAAAACTAGTAAGTTTCTTGTTAATGTCTTTTGCGGTAATGCTTACATATGATTATCGTATTATGTTATTAACGATGGTTATTTCATTTGTTGCTTTTAAAATCGCAAAGATTCAATTTAAACAAATTAAATTAATATTGATATATGTTGGATTTTTCTTGTTTATGAATATTTTATTAACTTATATTTTAGCACCTGATTATGGTACTGAAATATATGGTACAAGAACGATTTTATTTCAATTTAATTCTTATTTTGTTGTAACAAAAGAAACACTTTATTATCTTGCGGTAAAAACATTAAAATACTTTTCTATGGTTCCTTTAGGATTGATTTTTATTTTCACTACGAATCCTAGTGAATTTGCGTCATCTTTAAATCACATTGGGATTCCATATAAAGTATGTACAACTTTATCTTTAACTCTAAGATATTTCCCAGATATTATCAGAGACTATAATAATATTTCTTTAGCACAACAAGCACGTGGTATTGAATTATCAAAAAAAGAAAAATTTTCTAAGAGATTTGTTATGACTGTTAAGATGGTAATACCACTTATTTTCTCTACATTAGATCGTGTAGAAGTTATATCCAACGCGATGAGCTTAAGAGGGTATGGTAAATTAAAGAAAAGAAGTTGGTATTCTTTTAGAAAACTAACAAAATCTGATTATGCGGTATGTTTAATGTCTCTAGTTGTACTAGTCTTTAGTATGTATATGAGATTTGCCGTAACAAAAACAATGTTCTATTATCCATTTTAGAAAGAGGTATAAAAATGATTGATTATAATAAACCAATGTTAGTATTCCAAACAGATTTTACATACGCTGAAGGAGCAGTTGCTTCTATGTATGGTGTAGTAAAATCAGTGGATCGTACTTTAGAAATGATTGATGCAACACATGATATTCCACAATATGATATTTATTCTGCATCTTATCGTTTAATGCAATATATGCGTTTTTGGCCAAAGGGAACTATTTTCGTTTCAGTTGTTGATCCGGGTGTTGGTACTTCACGTAAGGCATGTGTAGCTAAAACGAAAGATGGTTACTATATTGTTACTCCAGATAATGGTGCTTTAACACATATTTCTGTTACAAGTGGTATTGAAGAGGTACGTCAAATTGATGAATCAATTAATCGCTTAAAGAATAAAGATAATGATAAAGTGGCTATTTTTGCTGGAAGAGATGTATTTGGTTATACTGCAGCTAGACTTGCTTCTGGTGTAATTACTTATGAACAAGTTGGTCCATCTTATTCTGTTGATGAAATCAAGAAGTTTGATTTACCTGAACCAGTTGTACATGAAGACTCAGTAGAAGGTTATATGGAAATCGATGATCCTAATTTTGGTAATCTTTGGACAAATATCCATATGGATTACTTTGAACAACTAGGAATCAAACATGGAGATACAATTCACGCAAAAATTGTAAAAGAAGACAAAGTATTATTTGATGAAGATGTTACTTACTATAAATCTTTTGGAGATAGTGAAAAAGGAAAGGCACTTCTCTATAATAATGAAGTCAATAAGATTTCCTTTGCGATGAATCAAGATAGTTTTAAAAATCATTATCATGTAAATCATGGTAGTGAATATAAAGTTACATTTACAAAGTGAGGATATATGAATAAATTTTTAGTTTTTCAATCTGATTTTGGACTTGTAGATGGTGCAGTAAGTGCCATGGAAGGTGTTGCTTTACAAGTGGATCCAGAAATTAAAATTCATCATTTAACACATGATATTACACCATATCAAATCTTTGAAGGAAGCTATCGTTTATTCCAAACAGTTAACTATTGGCCTGAAGGAACTGTATTTGTATCTGTTGTAGATCCAGGAGTTGGTACAAATAGAAAATCTGTTGTTGTTAAAACAAAAGATGGTAAATATATTGTTACTCCAAATAACGGTACATTAACACATATTCATAAATATTGTGGAATTAAAGAAATTAGAGAAATTGAAGAAAGTATTAATCGTAGAAAAAATACTGAATTATCTTATACATTTCATGGTAGAGATGTATATGCATATACTGGTGCTAGACTTGCTTCTGGTGTGATTTCATTTGAAGAAGTAGGGAACGCATTAGATTTATCTGAAATCGTTGATCTAGATGTTGTTGAAACAACTTTTGATAAAGAAAATCAATCTGTTAGTGGATGCATTGATATTCTAGATGTTCGTTTTGGTTCTTTATGGACTTCCATTTCTAGAGATGATTTTTATCAATTAAATCCTGAATTTGGTGAAAGATTTGAAGTATCTATTTATCATGATTCTATGCTTGCATATCAAAATCAGGTTGTTTATCAACATTCCTTCGCTGAAGTCGCAATTGGTTCTCCACTTTTGTATATCAACTCTGTTTATCGTGTTGGTATTGCTATCAACCAAGGATCATTTGCTAGAGCGTACAATGTTTCAACAGGTACAAATTGGAAAATATCCATTCGTAAAATATGAAAATGAGGAGCTATCGTACATAAAGCTCCTTTTTTAATTGTGTAAATTTGTTATAATCACTGTATGAACAAAGTAGAAAAATCATGTGGAGCAATTATCTTTCAAAATAAAAAGAAAGATTCATCAGTATTAGTCATACAACAATTAGATGGACATTGGTGCTTTCCAAAAGGACATGTAGAAAAAAATGAAACAGAAGAACAAACGGCATATCGTGAAATTCTTGAAGAAACAGGGATTGAAGTGATTCTAGATACAAAATTCAGACATGTGACAACTTACAAAATTCCGAATGGCAATGAAAAAGAAAATGTCTATTTTATTGCTTATGAAAAAAGTGGAAAAGAAAAATTAGAAAAAGAAGAATTATTAGAAATGCATTGGGTAAAACCAATTGAAGCTTTAGGTTGTATTACTTTTGATAATGATGCTGATATTTTGAAAGATGCAATGAATTATAGGAAATTAAAATGGTGAAAATTAAATTGTTAAAGAGTGAAAAGGATGGGTATCATAAACAAATGTTAATACATTCAAAAGATGATGCATTTGTTTATACATATATGAATATTCATGAATGTATTGATATTACGATTGAATCGTTTATGAATGAAAAAGATTCTTTTCATGATATTGCTTTTTTAACGGAATGGCATATTAAACAGAGCCATCCTAAAAAGATATTGATTCATTGTAATCCAAAATTAAATTCTGTTTTAAAACAGAATGGATATTATCCAAAAGGTAAAGCTTATCAGAAAATCATTGATCCATATCGATTATTATTAAGTGATACTGTCTTTGATGAAGAAGGATATATCATTGATCAAGGTAGCATGCAATCAATTCCATTTGGATGGTTTGATACTGCGAGAAAAGGTTGTGGTTGGATTGCGGTATACAATCTTTTAAAAATAAATGGTATTTCAGATGATATGCATCATATAATTCAAGATTTAGAAAAACATAATTTTTTAGGAAAAGTTTTTGGTCAAGAAATATTATGGTTAATTGTTTATTTGAAACAAAGAGGTCTAGAGATTTTTATATCAATTCCAGGTATTAATGGCTGTAAAAAAGCATTAGAGTATTGTTCTTCTGGAATATTAGCTTACAGTCATACTAGAGGTGGACATTATGCATGTTTTACAAAAGAAAATGAAACGGATGTTCACTTTTATAATGGAATCTACCGTAAAAAGAATCATATTGTTTGTTTAGAAGATTTTTTGAAACAAAATATTATATTACATGGATGTATAATAATTGGCGTTAGAAAGAGAGATTGAAATGATTAATACGATTGTTGATATTGAAGACATCTTATTTAATAAAACTGATCCAGGAAGATTACTTCAATCCATCGAAGAAAGAGGTATCGCAATTCCTGTACAAGTAAATGTGAAAGATGGATATTATGAATGTTTAGATGGAAATAAAAGACTGACAGCGTGTCAGATTCTTATGGAAAAAGACAAGAAATTCAGAAGAATTCCTGTTGTGTTAATGAATGATTATTCAAAAGCAGGAAGTGGCTTTTGGGGAAATACAAGAAATCATCACTGAGGAGTACTATGGAAAGATTACAAAAAGTTATTGCGGAAGCTGGTATTGCTTCTAGAAGAAAAGCTGAAGAAATGATAGCCTCTGGTAGGGTAAAAGTGAATGGCGTTACTGTTAAAGAAATGGGCGTAAAAGTTTCTGGTAATGATAGAGTTGAAGTAGATGGAAAAGAAATCGGAAAAGAAGAAAAAGTCTATTTCTTATTGAATAAACCAAAGAGAACGATTTGTGCTGTCAAAGATGATAAAGATAGAGATACTGTTGTAGATTTAATTGATTGTAAAGAAAGAATTTTTCCGGTTGGTAGATTGGACTATGAAACAACTGGTTTACTATTATTAACGAATGATGGAGAGTTCGCCAATGGTTTAATGCATCCTAGGAATCATATTTCTAAGACTTATGAAGTTGCAGTGAATGGCGTTTTGACGGATGGTATGTGTGCTCTATTAGAAAAAGGAATTGAATTAGACGATGGTAAAACATTACCAGCAGAAGTATATATACTCAATCGTAGTGAAAAGAAAAATAAAACAGTATTACAGATTACCATTCAAGAAGGAAGAAATCGTGAAGTTAGAAGAATGATGGAATTCTTCCATTGTGAAGTAACAAGGTTAAATCGTATTCAATATGCTTTTTTAGATTTAGGTAAATTGAGACAAGGACAATATCGTAAATTGAGAATGTATGAAGTTCGTAAATTAATGAATCTCGTGAATCAAGAAAATAACTAGCGTTAGCTAGTTATGATTCCTATTTCGTTTAAATGTTCTTCATCAGGATCGATATAAATTGTTTTGTAACTTAATAAAGATACCATTCCAGGTTTAGCACCTGGAATTTTTTTGAGTTCTTTTACAAGACAGTATTGTACAGGAACAGAGGATGAATATCTTCCTTTTGAAAAATACGCAGCAATCATTGCGGAGTTTCTTAAAGTATCTTCATCTAAGTGATCACAATGAACGACTACATGAGCACCATGGTATCCTTGCGCATGTAACCAATATTCATTCTTTCTAGCTTGATGCCATGTTAAAGCTTCATTTTGCAGATTGTTTTTTCCATAAGAAATAGAAATACCGTTTGGTAAAACAAGCGTTGTGATATGTGGACCATTTTCTTTCTTCTTTTTCTTTTTTGGATTCTTTTTTTCAGTAATATAGTTTTGTTTAATTAATTCTTCTTTGATTTCTAAGGCAGTATCAAAATCTGCCATATCCAACTGTTCTAATAATCCTTCGAAATAATGGATTTCATTTTCACAGATATTAATTTGTTCTTGTAAATAGACTTGTCCTTTTTTGTATTTATTATATTTTGTAAAACATTTACGAGCATTGGCTTTTCCATCTAATTTAGAATCTAATGGAATCACAATATCTTTTCCGTCTTCCCAACTTTGTAGAGTGATTTCATGCATACCTTTTGTGTCTTGAATATTATAAGAATATAACAAATCACCATATTCTTTCCATTTCTCACAGTCTTTGGCTTCATCAAAACTTTTATACAAACGAGGTAGTTTTGTTGTTTGGTGTTTCAATTCTTTCTTAACAAAATGATAAATATCTCCAGATATAGATTTGATTCTTTCTTTTTCTTCTTTGTGATAATACAAAATATCAAATGCTTCAAAGATTGGATATGACTTACAATCGCCAATACTAGTTAATGGAATACAATGGAATACTGTATTATCATTCTCGTTAACAATATACAAAGAATCAGACTGTTCAATTTCAGACATGATAGATGAAAAAGATTGTCCTAAAGACATACGATATTCGATTTCTTTTGAAAGAAATGGAGAAAATCCCGCAAATTGTTTTGTTAGAGAAATAGATTCATCTATTTGATGATCAATAAATGGATTTTTTTTATCTTGTGGAGGTGTAGGAGTAAATGTGGCATTTGGTAATATCATTCTTTTTTGATTTTCAAAAGGTGGAATTCTTTTTAAGGCATCAATGATTTTTCCATCTGTACCTACTAAAATGATATTCGCATATTTTCCCATGAGTTCAACGTATAAAAAGATATTTTCTATATCACCAAGTGTATTTCTTCTGCGTATTGTAAATGTACACCAACGATCTAGACCTGCTTGTTCAATGGATTCTATAATACTTCCTTCTAGATATTTTCTAAGAAGCATTACAAAATTACCAGGTTCTTTTGGTGTTGGATAAGAACGATTCGTAAATAATAAACGATTATATTCAGAATGCGTACTAATTAATAATTGTTGTTTTCCTTGATTTCCATGAACTTGAAATAAAACTTCTGTTGTAGAAATTTGCCATATTTTTTGTATTCTTAAAGGAAGACTTTTTTGAATATTAGGTACGATTTTGTGTAATAAGATTCCATCTAATGCCATATTTTACTCCATATATGAAAAGTATTATAACATGATTGACTCCCTACTAGAAAAAGAGTAATCTAGTTATCAAACATAAAGAGGTGGATATGACAAATAAAGGTTTATTGATTGTTTTGAGTGGACCAAGTGGAGTAGGAAAAGGAACAATTTTGAAAGAATTTATGAATGATCCTGAGTTGAAACTTGCTTTTTCTGTTTCTATGACAACAAGAGAAAAAAGACCAGGGGAAGTTGAAGGTGTTAATTATTTCTATGTAACTAAGGAACGTTTTGAACAAGCAAAACAAAATGGTGAACTTTTAGAATGTGCAGAATTTGTTGGTAATTGTTATGGTACTCCATTACATGAAGTAGAACGTTTGAGAAATGAAGGTAAGAATGTACTTCTAGAAATTGAAGTACAAGGAGCAAAACAAGTCGTGGAAAAAGTTCCTGATGCCTTAACAATATTTATTGTTCCACCTAGTATGGAAGAGTTAGAAAAGAGAATTCGTGGTAGAGGAACAGAAAGCGAAGAAGTCATTGCTTCTAGATTAAACAAAGCTAGAAGTGAATTGCAATTAGCCGATCAATATCAATATGTTGTATGCAATGATGATATTCATACTGCCGCAAACAAAATCACTACGATTATTAAAGAACATATGGTATAAACAAAAACACAGAGATTACAGTTTCTCTGTGTTTTTAAAATGTGTTTTTGCGACTTGATTCAATACATCAAATCCATATCGCTTCACAAATTCCTTTGCGCATTGATCTACATTGTTACCTGCACCTAAACAAAAGTGCATATCCCATTTTTGATCCATCTCTTCCATTTTCTTTAAAAAAGCGTAACGAGCAATTACAGAAGATGTTCCAACAGAAATATATTTATTTTCTGCCTTTGTTTCAAAATGAATTCCTCTAATTACAACAGGTTCTTTTTGAATATATTTGTAATAACTATTTTCTACACAAAATTGATCAATGATCTTAAATTCAGGTAAACCATATTTCTTAGATAGATGCACATAAGCTTGATTATGTAATTTCGCTTTGATTGCGTTTAAATTGTTTGTTTGATGAACAATATTATATTTTTCGTTATCAACAATTAATAATGAATGTGGTATTCTTTGGATGATTTCTGGAGCTATCCTTAAAATATCTTGATCTGTAAGTTGTTTGGAATCTTTTACGCCTAGTTCTTTTAATCGCTCATAAGAAGTATCATCAACAATTGATGCACATACAACGACTGGTCCAAAATAATCACCAGTCCCAACTTCATCGCTTCCTGCTTGTGGTAATTGATTTTTGTTTGTTGTTTTATGAACTTCTTCAATATTCATAAAAGCAGAAGCATATGTTAATGCATCATTTCCTTGAAAAACTGTTTTTCCTGATTCATAACAAGTAATTACACAGTTCTCACATTTCAATTGCCATTTCGCGTATGGAGGTGTCTTACTTTCATTTTCTTTCCATGTTTGATATAAACGTTCTTCTTGTTGAACTGTTAGTTTTAAAGTATATACATTTGCCATGGAAAATATTTTATCAAAATTCATTGTGTTGGTAAAATAGGATGTTGTTAAATTTATACTTTCCTTTTCCGTGTCCCACTACAGGTATTATGATTTTTCTTTGTAATAAATTTGTAATTAATTTAGAAGAACTAGAACTTTTTAAATTTGTTATTTTCATTACATTAGATCTACCGAAAACATTTTTAAATTCATAAACATCAAATAAATCAAAAACATGTTTGATTGTTTTTTTAGAAAAATTATTTCTTAATAGAATTATTTCAATGTCCACTTTTTTTTAATCAATGTCTATTTTTTCAATTTCAATGTTCACTTTTTTAAGATCAATGTGATTTTCTAATGTGAAGATCTCTGTTATGTAGTTCGTTTTTCTCATTAAGAAGTAAATTTCTTAAGAACAATTCTAGATATTCTGTGGTTTCATGGATTCCGCATTGTAAATCTGTATAGTTTGCACGAACTAGTGCGTTTCTAAAATACCATGCATTTTCAGCAAAAATATCATTTGTTGCAGAAAAACCAAGCGATTTTAAATATTTGATGAAGAATACTGCAGTCGTTCTAGTGTTTCCTTCATCAAATATATGTATCTGCCAAAGCCTAGAAATAAATATCGCTAGATGATTTATGATTTCATCCATAGAAAGATTCTTATAACTGAAATTGTTTTCTTGTGAAATATCATACTCTAACGTGGCTTTTAGTTCTGAAGCTGTACCATATATAACGGTTTCTCCATCTAATACCCATTCTTTTTTTGTGATGTTGTAATCTCTGATTTTTCCAGCATGATTGTAAATATCTTTAAATAGCTTGCGGTGTATAGAAATGTATTCGCTTGGCGATAAAGTGAAAGCTTTTTCAGATAGAATTTCGACGATTCGCAAGGAGACCTTATCAGCTTCTTCTACGCGATCTTCATTTGCGGAACTGATTTCTTTTTTCTCTATATAATAACTATCAATTAAAGATTGTGCTTCTTTGATTGTTATTTTGCCTTCAATATTTTGAAGAGCAGTGTCAATTAAATATTTTGAAGGTTTAAGACCATCAACTGCTTGAAGACCTATAGCGGTAACCCATGCATAACTTCTATAAGATATATCTGGTTCACTTTGTTTTAAATATTTCTTAAATGGATCGTCTTTCATGGCTTACCTCTCATTAAAATAAATTCGTTTAAGATGTTATCTATTATATCATCTTCTGTATTTGTTATGTTTCATTTGTAAGTTTGTATCATTCTTCTAAATGATGTTAAAATACTGCCGTATGATTGAATTAAAGGAATCAATGGTAATCGTTTTAAATATTACCGCTTTATTATTGGCTATCTATTTCGTATTTCAAGGATTTCGAAAAGGTTTTTTGCGTTCTGTATTATCTTTAGTTGGAACGATTGTTTGTTGTTATTTATCTTGGATGTTATCAGAACATATGGGAAATATTTTTCCTATCGTACAAAATACTTCTACGAATCCTTTGATTCAACAAATGGGTAGTGAAATATATGCATTTGCGAATCGTATTATTTGGTTTGTGATTGTTTTTATTGTATTGAGAATCGTATGTTTTGTATTAGATTTGATTTTACAGTCTGTACATAAGATTCCTGGTGTTCATGTTTTGTCATCTTTGTTAGGAATGCTATTTGGATTAGTTGAAACAGTTGTTTGGATCTTATTGTTATGTATCTTTATTGAATCACCAATTTTTGCGCATGGATCAACTGTAGTGGATGAATCTGTTTTAGGTGCAATCAAAGATTTAGTTACACCAATATCACAACAAATATTTGAACCTGTTATTAAAACAGATGCATATAGTAAGATTATCGATGATATTGATACTATCAGTGAAGAAAAAATAGAAAATATTAAAACTTGGTTAGAAGGTCAAAAGAGTAATTATGGCAATTGAAAATGCATTGGAATTAAATACGATATTAGAACAAGTTGAACATTATTGTTCTTTTTCTCTTGGAAAACAAAGAATTCAAAATACAAAACCAAGTTATGATGCATTGATCATTCAACAAGATAATGAAAGAATCAAAGAAGCATTAAAATGTACAAATGAATATGGTCCTATGCCTTTTCAAGGCTTTTCTGATATTACTAGTATTTTAGAAAGAGCTGAAAAAGGAATGATTTTGTCTTCTCAAGATCTTTTAAAAGAATATCAAACAATATTAGGTATTAAATCAATTTTATCTTATGCCGATTCCTTGAAGGATATTGATCATCCATCATTAAATGATTTATTAACAACATTGGTTGTTCATTTTAAAGTGGAGAAAACATTAAATAATTGTTTGAATGAATATGGTGAAATCAAAGATAACGCAACAAATGAATTAAAACAAATACGTTATCAATTACGAAATATAGATGCTCAAATTACATCTATTGCGACGAACTTCTTAAAATCACATAAAGATTCTTGTGTAGATGGAATCATCACAAATAGGGGTGGAAGATGTGTTGTTTTAGTGAAAGCGAGTGATAAGAATGCGTTTGGTGGCTATGTGTATGGTGATTCTCAATCTGGAAATACATCGTATATCGAACCTCCTGCATTGATTTCTATTAACAATAAAAAACAATCTTTGATTGTAGAAGAACAAGAAGAAGTAACAAAGATTTTAAAGATGTGTTCGAAATGTGTTGCGGAAGTAGCGAAAGAAGAACTTGCAAATATTGACACTGTTTCTTTATTAGATAGTATTTTTGCGAAAGCACGTTGGGGGAAAGATCGAGATGCTTGTGTTGCGACACTAACAAAGAAAAAGGAAATTGAAATTGTATCTGCTAGGCATCCACTCATTGATCCAAATGTTGTGGTCAGTAATACATATCATATAACAAATGAAAAACGTATCCTTTTGATTACTGGCCCAAATACAGGCGGTAAGACCGTTTCCATGAAAATCATTGGTCTATTTACGTTAATGACATATTGTGGAATGCCAATTCCTTGCTTAGAGGCAAAGATTCCATTTTTTGATCGTGTATTTGTTGATATTGGTGATGATCAATCTGTAGCATCTTCTTTATCATCCTTTTCATCACATATGAAAAAACAAGCTGAAGTTTGTAGATATGCTACAAAAGATTCACTTGTTTTATTAGATGAAGTTGGTTCTGGTACAGATCCTAGAGAAGGAGAAGCTTTAGCGATTTCTATCTTGAATGATCTTAGAGAAAAAAGAGTGACTGCTATATTAACAACACATTATGATCGTTTGAAAGCATATGGTAAAAGACATGATGATATTTTAGTTGCATCTGTACAATTTGATACAAATACACTTTCTCCAACATATCGTTATTTAGAAGGAATGAGTGGACAATCAAATGCATTTGAGATTGCGCAAAGATATGGACTTCCTTCCTCTATTGTGAAATATGCACGTTATTTAAAAAATCAAGCAAAAACGAAAGAAGATGAATTGATTGAACGTTTAGAAAAAGAATTAAATGAAGCGACATTGAAACAAGATGCATTAAATAAACAATTACAAGAAACAGAACAGTTAAAAAAACAATTGTTAAAAGAAAAAGATGCATTAGAAAAAGAAAAGGAACGTTTTCATTCAAAAGCACAAAAAGAAGCAGATGCTTATGTTGCAACGGTTCAAAATAAAGCGAATAAAATATTAAAAGATATTCGTAAAAGACAAGAACAAGTGAAATATCATGAAGCTTTAGATGCTGTAAAAGAATTAAATTCTTTTTATCAACAAGAAGAAACAAAAGAAGAATCATTGCCAGAAAACCATGAATATCATGTTGGTGATGCGGTAGAACTAAAAGGGAATTCACAAGTATGTGAAATTATCTCTATCAAGAAAAAAGATATTGTTATTTTAATGAATGGTAGAGAAGTACATGTAAAAAAGAATCAAATCAGACCAAGTATTCATGTATTACCAAAAATGAAGAAACAAAATAATGTCTCAATCAATACAGGGCGTTCTATATTCACATCTATGCCATTAGAAGTGAATTTAATAGGCTTACATGTAGATGAAGCTATTGACAAAATGGATTCTTATATGGACCAAGCTTCTTTAAATGGATTGAAAAATTTTCGAATCATACATGGAGATGGTACTGGAAGATTGAGAAAAGCTGTTCATGAAAGACTAAAGAACAATTCTCAAGTTAAAGAATATCGCTTAGGTATGCCACAAGAAGGTGGTACTGGTGCCACAGTAGTAACGATGAAATAAATATGGATCAAGAATATTTAAAAGCGAAACTATCACAACTTCCACATAGTCCTGGAAGTTATCAAATGAAAGACAAAAATGGGGAAATCATCTATGTAGGTAAAGCGAAAGATCTACATAATCGTGTGAATTCCTATTTTGTTGGTGCACATAACTTTAAAACAACAAAACTTGTAGAAAATATTGAAGATTTTGATTTTATTGTGACTGCTTCTGAAAAAGAAGCTCTTGTATTAGAAATCAACTTAATTAAAAAAAATAGACCAAAATATAATATTCAATTCATGGATGATTCTTCTTATCCATATATCAAATTAACCAGAGAAAAGTATCCTCGATTAAGTATCGCAAGAGATATCAAAAAAGATAAAAAGGCAAGATATTTTGGACCATTTCCAGATGCTACTGCCGCAAAGGATACACTAAAAATCTTACAAGGAATGTTTCCATTTAGAAGATGTACACATATGGGTGATAAGCTTTGTTTATATTATCATATGCATCAATGTTTAGGACCTTGTGAATATGATATTGATGCTTCTGTTTATGAAGAATATTGTAATCAAGTTGTATCTTTTATGAATGGAGATACAAAAGAAGTAGAAAAAAATCTAACTGATAAAATGTATCAAGCAAGTGAAAACTTGGAGTTTGAACAAGCGCAATATTATAAAGATTTATTAGAATCTATTCATAAAGTTGTATTAGATAAACAGAATATTGAAAAAGATAATCGTGGAGATCGAGACGTATTTGCGTACTATACAGATAAAGGGTATTTGGCAATTGCCGGTTTATTAGTTCGTAAAGGAACGATACTGAATAAAGAATATAAATTAAAACCATTATATGGAGATGCAGAAGAAGAGTTTCAAGCTTTTTTGATTCAATATTATGAAGCTAATCCAGCAGCCAGAGAACTAGTCTTGCCTTCTTCTTCAGATATTTCTGTTTTAGAACAAGTATTTCCATTTCCTATCTTTCAACCACAAAAAGGATATCGTCAAAAATTAATCGATATGTGTTTAGACAACGCAAAAACACAACTAGATTTAAAATTTTCTGTTGTAGAAAGGCAAGATAAAATGACAGAAGAAGCAATTCGACAATTGAATGAAATTGCCAAACATCCGATGAATCGTGTTGAATTGTTTGATAACTCACATATTTCAGGTGCTTTTACAGTTGCGAGTTGTGTTGTGTATGAAGATGGAAAACCATGTAAGAATGATTATCGATTATTTAAATTACATACAGGAAATTCTGATGTAGATTCTATGAAAGAAGTCATATATCGTAGATATTTTAGATTATTGAAAGATCAATCTAGATTACCAGATGGAATTATTGTGGATGGTGGGTGGATTCAAATAGAAGCCGCAAAAGAAATCTTAGATGCTTTAGATTTATCAAACACAATTAAAATCATGGGACTTGTAAAGAATGATAAACACTCTACAAATGCCCTCATGGATACAGATGGGAATACCGTTGAAATTGATAAAAATAGTGGATTATTCTTTCTTTTAACAAGGATGCAAGATGAAGTACATCGTGTTGCGATTTCTTATCATAGAAAGCTCAGATCAAAAGCACAGACCAAATCGGTTTTGGATGATATTGAAGGGGTAGGAGAAAAAAGAAAGAAGTTATTATTGAAAGAATTCGGTGGTATTACAAAGCTAAAAGAAGCAAGTGAAGAAGATATTGCTAAAGTTGTTCCTGAACAAATTGCGCATCATGTTTATGAAGCTTTACATACTTTTGATGAAGAATAAAATATAACCGATATATAACTTTTCTCTTTTCTTTTTAAGTTTCTTTGTTATAATACTTGTAGCTTAGGAGTCTAAGCTAGCTGAGGCCCATTGAACACTTTGTCTCCCTATGATAAGTGGCAATGGGTTTTAATTTTGCTTTCAGAGTTGTAAAATAGATGAGCTATGAAAGTAAATGATTTGAATATAAAAAATACATCTGATGTTTTAAACAATAGTAGTGTAGAAGAAGTACTTGTACATAAGGATACAAATGAAATAGATGTTAAAATACATACTAGTTCTATTTTAGAGTTCTCTGATTATAGTAGTTTTGTTTATGCATTAGAACAAATGCTAGGGAATAAAGTCACTGTATGGATTCATAGTGATTCAAAGGATGTTAGTAATAGTACTTTGAAACAATATTTAAGCTATTTAGGAAATCAAAATAATGAATATAGTATTTTAGCACATACAATATTTACATATGATATACATACAAAGAATGTTTCTTTTTTATTGAATAATGATGAAGAAGTAGAAAGAAATAGTGTTTATTGTAGTGACATTGAAACTGCATTAAAACAATTTGGAATTGAAGTTCAGATACAATGTAAAAGTAATCAAATCCATGTTGAAGAAGTAGGACAGGTTGCTATGAATGTTATTCCTGAAAATAATGCACCTGTTGTTAAGCAAGTAGAAAAGAAAAAGAATAATTATAGAAGATTGAAAATGGAAGATTATACAAGAGTGAATCTGAAAGATATCAAAGATCCTATTACAGATATTCAATTTGAAGGAGAAATCTTCCAAGAGGAAAAAACAATTACGAAAAATGATCGTATGATTCAAACAATGTCTATATATGATGGAACAGATGCAATGATGATGAAACGATTTGAAGGAAGAGGAATTACAAGAGATATCTTATCTTCTTATAAAGAAGGAGATCGTGTTAGAGTTTATGGTTCTGTTCAAATGGATAATTTTGCACATGATCTAGTTGTTATGCCTCAAGAAATTGAAGTTTTAGAAAAAGACAAGATCAAAGATGAAGCAAAAGAAAAACGTATTGAATTTCATATGCATACGAATATGAGTGAAATGGATGCGGTATGTGATGTAAATAGTGTTGTGAAATATGCATTTAATATTGGCCATAGAGGAATCGTCATTACAGATCACGCAGATGTGCAATCATTTGTGAAAGCATATAATACTGGAACTTCATTAACGAAGTCTGATCCTGATAGAGGATTTCGAGTTGGTTTTGGATGTGAAATCAACATGTGTGATGATCGTTTAGCGATTGTTAGAAATGGTGTTGATACAAAGATAGATGATGCGGAATATATTTCATTTGATTTAGAAACGACTGGCTTATCTGCTTATTATGATTCTATTATTGAATTTGGAGCAGTAAAGATTAAAAATCAAACAGTTGTTGATCGATTACAAATGTTTATTAAACCACCATTTCCAATTCCACCATTTATTTCTCATAAAACAAATATTACAAATGACATGGTGAAGAATGCGAAAACATTTGATCAATGTATTGATGAAATATTAGAGTGGATTGGTGATGGTATTTTAGTAGCACACAATGCTTCATTTGACTATCATTTTATTAATGAAGAATTAAGAAGAATCAATCGTCCACCTCTGACAAATACGGTCATTGATCTATCCCGTGCAGTTTTAAGAAACAGAAGAGCATATCGTTTAGGGAATATCGCTAGAAATTATCATGTAGAATATGATGAAGAAGTTGCACATAGAGCGGATTATGATGCGGAAAGTTTATCTGGTGTTTTTATGTGCTTGTTAAAAGATGCCAAAGAACAATGTGGTTGTGTAACAATCAATGATTTACAAACAAAAACACAAGATGATCAAGTTTATAAGAAAGTAAGACGTTCTCATATTTGCGCAATCGTTAAAAATCAAGAAGGTATGAGAGACTTGTATCGCTTAGTAACAAAGTCAAATACGAAAACATTGGCTGTCATGGGAAAAGCGAGTGGTAAAGAAGGGACAGACGTTGCAGCAGAAGCTAGAGTTACTAGAAAAGATATTCAAATGCATCGTAAGAATCTATTGATAGGTTCTGCCTGTTTAAATGGAGAATTGTTTGAACTTGCATGTAATGCTGAAGATGCAAGATTAGAACAAGCAATGAAGTTCTATGACTATATTGAATTACAACCTTTGGGGAACTATTCTACAAGTATTGCATTAGGCTCATTACCAAACATTTCTAGATTAAAAGATGTACAAAAAAGAATCATCAACATGGCTAAGAAATTAGGAATCATGGTGATTGCGGATAGTGATGCACATTATTGTTCGAAAGAACAAAAGATATTTAGAGATGTATATATCATGTCTCAAGGTGTTGGTGGTGCAACACATCCTTTGTATATTCGTGATGAAGAATTAAGAATGCGTACAAAGAATCCTGATCAACATATTCGATTCACAAATGAAATGATGAAAGAATTTGATTGGTTAGAAGATGAAGATCTTGTGAAAGAAATCGTCATTGATAATCCTAATCGTTTATTTGATTTGATTGATGAAAATATTAGACCGGTACCAAGTGGAACATTCCCACCTCATATCGAAGCATCTGGGGAAAAATTAAGAAATATTTGTCATAAGACTGCCAAAGAAATGTATGAATATAATGGTGAGATTCCTAAAGAAGTATCTGAAAGATTGGAATTTGAATTAAATAACATTATTACCAATGGTTTTGATGTGCATTATTACATTGCTCATTTACTTGTTAAAAAGAGTAATAAGGATGGATATGTTGTAGGATCAAGAGGATCTGTAGGTTCTTCTTTTACCGCAACAATGTCTGGTATTACAGAAGTTAATCCATTAAAGCCTCATTATCGTTGTGAATGTTGTCATTATTCCGAATGGTTTGATGACCCCGAAATCAAAAGCGGATTTGATCTTCCAGACAAAACATGTCCAAAATGTGGTGGAACAATGAAAGGGAATGGTCAAAATATTCCTTTCCAAACATTCTTAGGATTCAATGCTGATAAGGTACCTGATATTGATTTAAACTTCTCCAATGAATATCAATGGAGAGCACATGAGTTTATCAAAGAAGTATTTGGTGAAAGTCATGCTTTCCGTGCTGGTACGATTGGAACAGTCGCAGATAAGACTGCATATGGCTATGTCACAGGATATTGTGAAAAAATGCATCAAGAGGATATACGTAGACCAATGAAGGATTATCTAGCAAAAGGGTGTACAAACGTAAAAAGAACAACTGGTCAACATCCAGGTGGTATTATTATCATTCCAGATGAATATGAAGCCGAAGATTTTACACCAGTACAATATCCTGCCAATGATCCAACTGCTGCGTGGTTAACAACGCATTACGACTTCCATGATATTCATGATAACGTGTTGAAATTTGATATCTTAGGTCATGTTGATCCTACCGCAATTCGTATGTTACAAAGAATTGGAACTGTAAAACCATTGGATATTCCAATGAATGATCCGGAAACTTTATCATTATTTTATTCTGATGAAGCTTTACATGCAGATCCAAGAATCTATAAAAAAGAAAATGGTGCTTTAGGTTTGCCTGAATTTGGAACAAGAATCACACGGCGCGTATTAGAAGAAACAAAACCTGCTTCTTTTTCTGAACTCGTTATGATTTCTGGTTTAACACATGGTACTGACGTATGGGCAGGAAACGCTCAATCATTGGTACAAGCAGGGCATCCTTTAAGCGAAGTGATTGCGTGTCGTGATGATATTATGACATATCTATTAGACAAACAATTAAAACCATTAGATGCATTTAAAATCATGGAATCTGTTCGTAAAGGTAAAGGTCTTACACCAGAATGGGAAGAAGATATGAAAGCACATAATGTGCCAGATTGGTATATTGATTCTTGTAAGAAAATCAAATATATGTTCCCAAAAGCGCATGCGGTTGCTTATGTAATGATGGCAGTGCGTATTGCGTGGTATAAAGTACATGAACCACAAAACTTCTATATTCAATTCTTTACGCATCGTTGTGATGCATATGAAATTGATACGATGAGCAAAGGCATAGAAGCAATTCGTATTCGTATGAAAGATATCCAAGATCGTCAAAATTCTAGAGACACGATCAATCCAGTCACAAACAAAGAAAAGTCTTTATTTGATACTTTAGAAGCATGTGAAGAATTGTATGCGAGAGGCTATCGTATTTCTAATGTGGATCTATATAAATCTTACGCAACAGAATTTAGAAGTGATCCAGATGATGTGAAAACAATTATTCCACCATTTACAGTCATAGATGGATTAGGTGCTAACGTAGCTAAATCCATTGAGATTGCTAGAAAAGAAGCAGAATTTCTATCAAAAGAAGATCTAGAAAAAAGAACACAATTATCTGGTACATTAATTAAGAAATTAGATTCTATGGGTGTGTTAGAAGGACTACAAGATCTTAATCAAATGTCATTGTTCTAAAAATAGCCGAAATTAGCACTCGTGTATTGACAGTGCTATTTTTGGTGGTATTATATTTAAGGATTTTTTATGCTTATTTATAGCATCATTCTTGGAAGTTTGATATAATAGGCAAGCATGAAAAAATGAAAAGGAGAATTACAATGTCAACTTGGACACTGAAAGAAAAATCAATGGGTGACATGAATGTCACAATCGAAGGAGATCAATGGAATAATGCTGTTAAGAAAGCATTTAACAAGATCTGTAAGAATGTAAAGCTTGATGGCTTTAGAAAAGGACACGTTCCTGCTGCAATGCTAGAAAAGAAAGTTTCTAAAGAAGAAAGATATGCGCAAGCTATTGAAGATAACGCAAATGAATGGATGAGAGATGCATTCAAAGAATTGGATCTAAATCCTATTTCTCAACCTCAATTAGATGTTAAATCAATGAGTGCTGATAAGGCAGAATTAGTATTTACATTCGCTGTTATGCCAGAAGTAGAGCTTGGTGAATATAAGGGATTACCTTATGAAATGGAAGCAGTTGAAGTAAGCGAAGAAGAAGTTAACGAAGAAATCGATCGTATGAGAAAACAATATTCTGATATTGAAACTGTTGATGGTGAAGCAAAAGATGGCGACACAGTTAAAATTGACTACGAAGGTTTCAAAGATGGTGTAGCTTTTGAAGGTGGTAAGGCTGAAGGGTATAACTTAACTCTTGGTTCTGGTTCATTTATTCCAGGTTTTGAAGATCAATTAGTTGGTTGCAAAGCTGGTGATGAAAAAGAATTAAACTTAACATTCCCTGAAGATTATCACGCTGAAGATTTAAAGGGTGCAGAAGTAGTATTCAAAGTAACTGTTCATGAAGTAACTAGAGAAGTATTACCTGAGTTAGATGATGACTTCGCAAAGGATACAAATATTCCTAATGTTGAAACAGTTGAAGATTTAAAGAAGACTGTAACAGAAAGATTAGAAACTGCTAAGAAAGCAAATGCTGAAAATGCAGCTGATGAAAAGTTATTTGAACAAGTTGCTGATAACACAAAGATTGACTTGCCTGATGTATTAGTTGATGATGAAGCAAATAATGAAGTTCAACAAATGGCTGCACAAATTCAACAATATGGAATCTCATTCTCTCAATATTTAAAGATGATGGGTAAGACAGTTGATGAATTAAAAGCTGAATATAGAGAAAATGCTGAAAAGAGCGTCAAGTTAAGACTTACTTTAAATAAGATTGCTGAAGTTGAAAAATTTGAAGCAACAGACGATGATGTAAATGAACAACTACAAGAATTATCTGTACAATATGGTATGGATGTAGAAAAAATCAAGACATTGATTGATGTTGAACTCATCAAGCAAGATGTTAAGACAAAGAAAGCTTACGAATTCGTTAAAGAAAACGCTGTAAAGGCCTAAAAAAAGATTAGCTATAAGACGTAGTCAACTACGTCTTATTTTAAAAAATAGGAAAGGAGTTTTTCAGATGGAAAATACAATCACAGTTCCAATGATATGCACGAGAGGTATTATTGTTTTCCCTGGACAAGATGTTTTAGTTGAAGTTGGAAGACCAAAGTCAATCAATGCAATAAATGAAGCAAGTGATAATTTTGATGGACAAGTATTTGTAGTTTGTCAAAATGATATTAGTGTAGAAGATCCAAGTATTGAAAATCTTTATACGGTTGGTACTTTAAGTAAAATTAAAGTTATTCGCAGAAAACAAGGGTATATGCGTGTTACTTTCACAGGTATGAAACGTGCTAAACTTGTTGAAGTTAAAGATAATAATTCAATGCTTTCAGCAGTTATTGAAACATTAGATGACGAACAAGGCGATCTAACAGAAGAACTTGCTTTAGTGAAGAAAATCATTGCTGAATTTGAAAAAGTTTCTAATGTATCTGCAGCTTTCCCTGCTGATATCATTCATCAATTATCACAAGGCGTTTCGGCAATTACTCTAACTGATCAATTTGGACAATATCTTTTACATGATCAAGAAACAAAACAAAAATTATTAGAAACATTGAACATTAATGAAAGAATGTTATTGATCATTGCTGAAATGGAAAAACAACAAAGACTTTCTGAAATTGAAAATACAATTAATATGAAAGTAAAAGAAAAGATTGATGAATCTCAAAAAGAATATTATTTAAGAGAAAAATTAAAAACAATCAAAGAAGAATTAGGCGATGTATCTAATGTTACAGATGATTCTAGCGAACTCAGAGATATGATTAATAATAATCCTTATCCTGAAGCAATCAAAAAGAAAGCGTTAGAAGAATTAAAACGTTATGAAATGTTACCTGCAGGAAGTGGAGAAGCTTCTGTATCAAGAAACTATCTTGATTGGTTGTTAAAAGTACCATATTGGCAAGAAACAAAGGATGTTGATGATCTAGCTAAAGTAAGAGAAGTCCTTGATGAAGATCATTATGGCCTAGAGAAAGTCAAAGATAGAATCATGGAATACTTAGCTGTAAAACAAATGACAGGAACATTAAATGCTCCAATTATTTGTTTGGCTGGTCCTCCTGGTGTTGGTAAAACATCTTTAGCGAAGTCCATTGCACGTGCTTTAGATCGTAAATTTGTTAAGATGAGTTTAGGTGGTGTCCGTGATGAAGCTGAAATCCGTGGACATCGTAGAACTTATTTAGGTTCTATGCCTGGAAGAATTATCCAAGGTATGAAAAAAGCAGAAGTAATCAATCCTGTTTTCTTGATTGATGAAATTGATAAAATGGGTGCGGATTACAAAGGTGATCCTAGTGATGCGATGCTTGAAGTATTAGATCCTGAACAAAACGCTATGTTCTCTGATCATTACTTAGAAGAATCTTATGATTTATCTAAGGTTATGTTTATCGCAACTGCGAACTATCTTGAAAATATTCCAGCTCCTTTAAGAGATAGAATGGAAATTATTGAATTACCATCTTATACAGAACTAGATAAAGTGAAGATTGCACAAGATCATCTTGTTCCAAAACAATTAAAGGCTAATGGTTTAAAACCAACACAATTCAAGATCAAGGATGATATGATTCTTTATATCATTCGCCACTATACACGTGAAGCAGGTGTAAGACAATTGGAAAGATTGATAGCTTCATTATGTCGTAAGACAGTACTCGCAATTCTAAAAGATGGTAAAAAATCTATCACAGTTACTAAAAAGCTAGTTAATACATGGCTTGGTAAAGAAATGTTTGAGTATGGCAATAAAGAAAAGAAAGCACAAGTTGGTTGTGTAACTGGTTTAGCGTATACTGAATTTGGTGGAGATGTTCTTCAGATAGAAGTTAGTTCTTATGAAGGTAAAGGTGGCGTTGTTATGACAGGTAAGTTAGGCGATGTCATGAAAGAATCTGCACAGATTGCGGTTGACTATGTTAAAGCGCATGCAGTTGAGTATAAAATCGATCCTAAATTTTTTGAAAAGAATGATATTCATATTCATGTTCCAGAAGGTGCTGTTCCAAAAGATGGGCCTAGTGCTGGTGTTACAATGACAACTGCCATTGTATCTGCTTTAACTGGAACACCAGTAGAAAACAATCTTGCGATGACAGGGGAAGTCACACTCAGAGGACATGTATTACCAATTGGCGGATTAAGAGAAAAATCATTAGCTGCCAATCGTGTTGGTATTACAAAAATCTTGATTCCAAAGGACAATGTTCGTGATCTTGATGAAGTTCCAACTGCAGTTAAAGATTCTATTACATTTATTCCAGTGGATAACGTTTCTCAAGTATTAAAGGAAGCATTGGTGAAATAATGCAGTATCATGATGCGAAACTATTAACATCTGCTGCAAGTAAAGATGGATGGCCAGATAGTACATTACCTGAAATCGTTTTTGCTGGTAGAAGTAATGCTGGAAAAAGTACATTGATCAATGCGTTGGTAAATCGTAAGAATCTTGCATATTCTGGTAAAACACCTGGTAAAACACGTTTATTAAATTTCTTTACAGTTGATAATAAAGTTGTTTTTACAGATGCTCCTGGCTATGGATATGCAACAAGTGACGCAAAAAGTGCCCTTGCTTTTGGAAAGTTGATTGAACCTTATTTCAATGAACGTGAAAATCTGAAAGGTATGATTCTTGTATTAGATGCAAGAAGAGAACCAAGTGAAGATGACATTACAATGATTGAATATGGTAGAAATACACATTTGAATATTATTGTGGCATGTACTAAAACTGATAAGATTTCTAGAGGTAAGTTCTTAAGCAATGCACAAAAGATTGCAAACAAATTGCAATTACCAGTAAAGTCACTCATTCCAGTAGATTCCTTAAAGAAAACAGGAATGGATGATGTTTGGAAAGCAATTTATGAAATGATTGAAAGATGAGGGATATTCCTTCATCTTTTTTGATATATAATAAAAAAAAGGATTTTTGTATGACAGCTAGTTTATTGACAGATTTATTACAAAGTTTAAGTTTATTAGGATTGTTTTTATTAATTGGGTTTGCGTTACGTGCAACAATCAAACCTTTTCAAAAGACCTTTATTCCTGCTTCTGTTATTGGAGGAACTCTGTTATTGATTTTAGGACCACAAATGTTAAATCTTCTTCCTACGCCAAAAGAATGGTTTGATATTTATTCTATATTACCTGGTATTTTGATTGTTCCTGTAGTAACTGCTACTCCATTAGGTTTGAAATTAAAGAAAACGAATAAAGATGCTTCAGTTTTAAGAAATGTATTACCATTAGCTTTTATTGCGATGACTGTAACAATGTTACAACTCGCAATTGGTTATTTTACAAATGTAATTTTTCATGATCAATATGATTTATATCAAACATTTGGAATAGAACTAGTAATTGGGTTTGTTGGAGGACATGGAACTGCAGGTACACTTGGAAATATGCTTTCAAGCTTGAATCTATCCTATTGGCAAACGAGTCAAGGCGTGGCGGTTACGACTGCTACGTTAGGTTTAGTAGGTGGCATTTTAATTGGAATTGTTTTGATTAATTACGCTGCTCGATTTGGAAAGACTTCTTTATTATCAAAACCAGCAAATATTCCTTTATCATTTCAAAAAGGATATGAAAAAGATCCTTTGAAACAAAATAGCATTGGAAAAGAAACGACAATGTCATCTTCTATTGATGTTTTTGGGTTCCACGCTGCAATTATTTTTGTTGCGTGTGGGCTTTCATATTTGTTTATAAAATTTACAAAAGATATGAACATTCCTCTTCTTTCAGGAATCTCTGTTTGGGCATATGGAATGATTGTGATGGGATTATTATGGTGGATCATTTGTAAGTGTAAATTAGATTATTTATTTGATGCAAAAGTGAAAGGTCATATTACAGGTTCTTTTACAGAATTTGCGGTCATCGCTTCTATTGCGAGTTTACCTGTCAAAGCTGTTTTATCATATTTTATTCCAATTATGGTAATGGCCATCCTTGGATATATTGTTACTACATTTGTATTGTTTTTCCTGTGTAAAAGATTATTAAAAGGATATTGGTTTGAACAGATGATTGCGACACTAGGAATGGCTACAGGCGTATTTATAACTGGGGTATTAATGTTACGTATTTGTGATCCTCAATTAGAATCACCAGCTTTAACTAGTTATTCAATATCATATTCTATAACAGGTGTATTATTTTTTGTTTTATTAAGCATGTTCATGAAACTTCCTCTTACAATTGGTGCATTTAA
>CAVKTV010000008.1:0-25500 GCA_963659075.1 Lachnospiraceae bacterium
TGACAAAAAAAGTGATATCCATTAAATGGGATACCACTTTGTCAACAGACTGAAATCTAAGAGATTTCTCTTAGATTTTTATAAACTCTTCATTATGGAATGAATAGGCATATACAGTAATTACTGTATTTGGATACATGATCTGTAATGCCTTTTTATATGTGTTTAATTGAGATGAATATCGATTCTTGATTTCTTCATTGGTTGTATTATCTGTTTTATAATCAATGAGAATAATTTCAGAATCAGATATTGCGACAAAATCCATTGTTCCTGTGATACGTTCATTGTTTTGATCTACATAGAAAGGAAATTCTTTGTATATCTGCATAGACAATGCTTTCTTATAAATATCACTATTTGAGAACTGCAAGATTCTTTCTTTATCGGATTTTGTGAGATCAAATGATTCTAAATCCTCCAATGTCCATTCTCTATTAGGTAATGCTTCCATCGTTTCATGCATTTTTGTACCATAGTTTGTTCCAGATAGTTTACTAGAGGCATCTAAATCAGGTAATTGTTTTACCTCAGTTGATGATGGTGTATATAAATCGGATAGTAACTGAGGCTGTTGTTTTAAGTGGGGTAGTTTAGAAACATAGTTTTTAGAATATGGTTTGTATTTCTCTACATCCATTTCTTCAATATCACATATCTTGAAATATGGATCATTGATCATCGCATTGATAATTAAACCAGTCATACCATTTCTTTGACTTAATAAAGATAAATCAACATCTTGTTCTACAAAATCTTTCTTTGTTGCATCTACGATAAACAATCTTTTTTCAGCACGTGTAATCGCAACATATAAAAGACGAATAAACTCTTCAATATCTTCTAGATTAGAGTGATATTCTACTGCCATTCTTTGAATTGTAGGACGTTTTACACGATTTGGCATTGTGAGATGTGTCATTCCTAACTTCAGTACATCATCAATCATAACAGCACTAGAAGTATCTCGAAAACGATTTTCGGAAGTGCTCCATAAAAATACATGTGCGTATTGTAAACCTTTGGATTGGTGAATCGTTGTAACTGTTACGACATCATCATCTTTTCCTTTTGATACTGCTTCCGATGATTTCTCATCTTCGCTAGCTTCCATAACATCTAAGAAATCTTGTAAAGAATCAATCCTACTATTTGAAACAAGTTCAAACAAATAATCAAAGTTTGCCTTTTGAGAATCATTCAAACGATTATAGAAGTCATGTGAAATACTGATTTTTGTTAGTAATTCTAATACACCTTCATATTCCGCAATCTCTCTTAATTCTTTGAATTCATCTAGAATATCTTTGTGTTTGATACAAATTCCATCATAGATTGTTCCATATTGAATCTTTAGTCGAGCTAAATCATTATCTGTAAAATCATAATAATGTGATACAAGAACAGATATTAATGAAATCTCATCTTTTGGATTTTTGATTGCTCGAATCATCGCTAAGATTGTTTGACATAATTCAGATTGATAAAAACCTTCTCGTGCATCAATCATATATGGAATATTATATTGATCAAATGCGGAACGAATGATTGCTTTATCGGCATGTGATCTAACAAGAATACAAAAATCTTTAAACTTTAAAGAAGGATCTTCTTTCTTCATCGTAAGAATCTTTCTTGTGATCCAATGTGCCTTTTGTTCCTTGCCACCAAGTTCATCTTCTTCATCTGATTCTCCTAAATGAATCAAAGCGAATTCGACAGGTATGATATCTTCTTTCTGTCGATCCGATCCAACAGATACAGTATCTAATTCAGAATAAGAATCTTTACAACCATCTACATTCATGATTCTTTGAAATAAATGATTTGAGAATTCAACAATAGAATTCATAGAACGGAAGTTGTGACGTAAAGTGATTTGAATCGTATCTTCATCTAACATAAGATTTCTCATTAAAGATGGTTTTGCCTGTCTAAAACGATAGATAGATTGTTTTACATCACCAACACGAAATACATTGTGTCCATTAGAAATCATATCTATGATTGCGTTCTGTAAATCAGAAGTATCTTGAAACTCATCAACCATGATTTCATCAAAAGAATCTTGAAGAATATGAGCTACGGTATTCTCATTCGTACATAGAATATTAAAGGCGTAACGTTCCATGTCAGAAAAATCCATGACAGCGTCTGCTTGTTTTTCTTGAATGAAGATTTCCCATGTGCGTTTTGATAATTCAATGAGTGTTTCTGTTATTTCAGTTAAGTCATTATGATCATTAATTAATTGTTTCTCATCATAGTTTTCCGCAAGCAATGCTTTTATAGAATCTTCTTGTTTTTTTCTAGATGCTTTATAAGATACGTTTTCTTTAGAACCAGGTTTTGTTGTGGAAAGAGCTAAAGTCTCTAAAGAATTAGAATACATTCCATAATTATGATTCTTGATTGCGTTGATACAATTGTGAATACAATTATCCCTTTGTTGGATCAAATCATAATCTACCTTAGCATCTCCTTCTCCAAACATTCTCATTTGTTTGGAATAAGTTAATAACATTTCCAGTTTCAATTGAATTCTAGAATAAAAACAATTAATTGTTTCTTTCGGTAAATCAGTTAAACGCTGAATTTTCGCATAAGAATTTTTTGCTTGAATGTACCAAAGTTCAGGATCAATCATACTTTGTGCGTGTTGATTGATAGAATGAACGATAGATTCTAATGTAGCGTAATCTTCTGCACGTGCAGAAAAATAGCTTAATAACCGATATGCACTTTGTTCATTAACATAAATTAGTTCTTTTAAAGCAGTTTTATAAGCTTCTTGTTTATAAAGTGTAACACTTCCTTGCGCTAAGATATTTCTAGTTGTGGCAGGATCTAAACCAATCACAGAATAATACTTCTTAATGATTGTTAAACAATATGAATCAATCGTTGTGATATTAGAAGCTTCTAATTCAATCAATTGTTGCGTCAACCATTGTTTTTCCTGTTCATCTTTTTCTTGTATAAAAGCATTGTGAAGTTCTGAAGCTAAGCGCTTTTTCATTTCAGAAGCAGCAGCTGCAGTAAATGTCATCGCAAGGATTCTAGAAACACGCACATGATCTTGTACGACACGTTTCTTCAATCTTTGAACAAGTACACCTGTTTTACCAGCACCAGCAGAGGCAGATACTAATATATTTTTATCCAAAGCATTGACTGCTTGATATTGTTGTTCATCGAGCTGTATTGGCATCTTCTTCCTCCTTTATGATTGATTTGATTTTGCGTTTCTCTCCATGGAATCTACAGATACTTTTATAGTGGCAGTAAAGACATGCATTTTCATCTGGTGATAAATCAATCTCTCCATTGATAATATGTTCATAGAAATAGTCATAGATATCTAAGATCCATTTCTCTACAGTTTCATAATCTTTTGGACGATTTAATGAACTGATATGTGTTCCGGATTCATCTAATTCGGTTGTGCGATCTGTGAATGTCCATCCACTTAACTTTCTTTGTGCGTTTGTACGTGTTTGTTCAACTTCTTCATTCCATTCTGTTTCAACAAGTTCTTTCTTTGATGCTTTTTTGGCTTCAACGGAATATGCTTCTTCTTTTAATGAGAAGTAGTAAGCACCTGCAGGTGTTTTATGAAATAATTTCTTCGCAATCATTAAATAAGATAATAATTGTAGCTGTACACCAGCTTTTACTTTTGTCTCACTTAATGTTTTAGATGATGATTTTAAATCTATGATTCTTAACATCTCATTACGATATGCATCAATACGATCAATGATTCCTACTAAATGAACATGATCTGTAATATCTTCACTAAAACGATACTCCACTTTCTCTGGAGTAAAGGAATTACAATTTTCAAAATCTTTTAGAAATGCACAAGATAACAACACACCTTGTACGATTCTTTCTTTTGTGATTTTGTTGAAAGCTGTGTTTGTTGGATGCAATACATCTAATAATTCAAACGATGGTTCTAAATAAGAACGGATTTGTTCTTCATTGATTTCTGCGTATTTCTTTGAGAAATCATGAACACTCGATTCAAATATTTTGTGTTGTATCGTGCCAACACTTGAGGCATCTAAACTTGGTTCATCTTCAGGATAAATTTTTAAACCAGATTGAATGAAATAAGAATATGGACACATAAAATAACGTTCAATCGTTGAAATAGAACCTGTTATCTTTCCATCTTTCAAAAATAACTTTTCTGCCAAGGATGGATCTAATACATGATCTTTTTTCTTTGTTGGTTCTAAAGAAACAAGTTCCCATTTCATTTGATCTATATGATATTTATTTTCAATATCAAATGCTAATTGAATATCATGTCCTTGATAATCATTTGTGTAATAAGAATAAATCAATTGTTCGCTAGCACTATTTTCAATCCAAGATAATTGATGCATATACATTTCATATCTTTGATCTTGATGAGGATACTTTGTTACTTTTTCCAAATAACTTTCATCAAATAATCCTGTGCATTTTGGTACACCTGGATAGTTCGCACCACTAACAGAAGTCACATACGTAATCTTTCTAGGATCTACAGGATGTGTTAAATCTGTAAGAATACAAAAATCAGAAGTTAAAACTTGTTCATCTATTTTGTCGTTTTCTAAAGCTCTCGCTAAGAATAACGCATCTTCTAAAGTATGAATCAAAGGAATGCATTCAATGATTGTTTTACGCATTTGAATTCCAATTGTTAATTCTGCATTTTGTTGTAAATATTTTGATTTTTGTAAGATAGAAAAAGCATGATAAACGAGTTCTGTAGGATCATTGTAATTCACTAATGCATACAAATCTTCGGAAATACAATCATAATAATTCTGCGCTTTCTCATATTTTTCTTTGAATTGTTTTGTTTCTCTTTCAAAGATATCAAAAGTAACATCTTCACCAATTGCATCTGGCATAGAAATATCCACTAATGTCTGTTGAAAAAATGCATAACTATCCGCATCAATTTGTTTTTCAAAAGCATTTTGTTTGAAAGCTTCTAATAATGAATTTCTATCTTTTTTAATTCCTAGTTGAATTAATGTTTTAAAAATTTTTGGCAAATGTAATTCTTTTGAAGTACGTAATGAAGAAAAAGGAATTCCATATCTTTGGAAAACAGATTCATATAAAGAAATAGAAGTTGAAGAAGAAAGGATGACATTACATGGTTGATTATTCTTACAAATATCTTGGGCAATTGCTTCAGCTTCACTTCTGGCGTTTAAAGAGTAATGAATAGAGACTGTAGGTTCATTTGTAGGGTAATTTATTACATCACATTTATCTTTTAATTGTTGGAAAATCATATAGTGATATGTATCTCGTATAAATTGATTATGTAGTGTGATATTTTTGGTATCTAAGTTTTGTAAGACATTCTCTTTTTTTGTTAGATTCTTCTTTTCTGAAATATCTAAAGTTAACGCAATCTGAATGATTTGTTTTAATTCCTTTTCATTTGCGTTTGTTTCAGGTAATTCGTTCGCTTCAATTTGATAAAGAATACATTCTTTTGTGAAAGTTAAAATTTCAGAAATGAATGCAGGATAAGAAAACATTGCCTGATAGATAGGGAATTGTTCTTTCTTTGCGTGCAATAAAGTAGATAACTGCATTGATAAAACAATTGCGTCATCTTTTTCTTCTTTTAATAGAGTATTGAGAGATTGAACTTGTATATCTTTTAATATGCCATTATTTTTAGATGCAAGATCTCTCATGATTGCATCTTTTTGGTCCATGCTTGCGATAATTGTTTTCATGGATATATTCTACAATGAAATTTCCCTTTTTACTGTACTAAAAATGGGACAGTAAAATTAACTTTTTGTGATATGGGATATGCTATAATGGAAATTACTCGAAAGGAGCTTTATGTCTTTATGAGAAGAGGAAATAACAGTTGGTGGATTTGGATCGTTTTATTTATTTTATTGGGTGGTGGAATGAGTGCTTTATTACCATTATTTTTAATCATTGCCGTTGTTGTTGGAATTGCACTAGCTTCGGTTTCTACGTATAAAAAAGGAGATACAAATCAATCTTTTCAACAATTCTCTTCTTATAAAAGAAATGGAAATTATCAAAGAAGCGAAACGGAATCCAGTAAAGTCGCTAAGATCAATGTTTATCTTAGAAAATATTTTCGTACAAGAAAAAGCGTTAATGTTGTAGATAATGTTGAATTACGATTAAGAGATGAACAATATGCATCTTTATCGTCATTAGATGTATATCGTAATAATGCATATATTTGTTCTTTTAACGACTATCACAGAAGATATCCAGAATCTTACCAAGCAATCATCAATGACTTATTGAGACTTGTTTCTAACGCTCCAATTCAAGATGAAGTAATTGATGCAGAAGTTGTAGAAAATCCACAACCGAAACAACAAGAAACACCAAAAACTTCTTCTAAAACATCACAAAGTTTCATTGATGAAATCAATACATTAAATAATGATATTCCAGATGAAGAAATCACAAATGGTTTATACGAAACTTGTTCTTTATTAAAACAAATTCAAACATTAGAAGAAAAATTTCCAAACTCAAAAGATAAGCTAAAGAAACTTTACGAATACTATCTTCCAATTCTAACGAAAATCCTAAAACAATATCGCAACTTACAATACGCAAAGACAGATTCTGCATATGAAGAAACAAAAGAAAAGCTCACAAAGACAATTCATTTGATCAATGACGCAATGGAAAAAATCATTTCTTCTATGACAGATGAAGACTTTATTAATCTATCTGCTGATATTTCTACTTTAGAAGCAGTTCTAAAGAAAGATGGCTTAACAGATGAAGGTACTATGAAATCTACAAATGGGTAAAGATCATGACTAACAAAAATGATGAAAAGAACCGTCTTTGGAATGAAGTTTTTTCCAAAAAAAGAAATGAAGAAACAAATGAAGAAATCAATCTTACATTAGATGCACCAAAAGAAACAAATTCAAAATCTACTACAGATAACATCTTAAAGTCTGCAGATAAAGCAATGCAGGAATTAAGTCGTATTCTGAATAAACAAAAAGAAGAATTAAATCAAATGCATGAAGAGATTAGTCAACCTGACATTGATATTGATGCATTAGAAAAAGAAATACAAACAGATTATGGTGTGAAAGAAACAATCAAAGATTTTGATAACGCAAAAGTATTCCAAGAAATAGAATCCAATGTACAAAAGAAAATTCTAGGACAAGATAACGCTGTTAAAAAGTTATGTGTTGCCTTTAGAAGACCTTTTGTCATGGGAGAAAATGAAAATGGCATTAAAAATGTAGTGTTAGTTCATGGGCCACATGGTTCTGGAAAACACGCAGCTATTTCAGAAATTACAAAAGAATTAAGTGAAAAGAAAATCTTTCAATCAAGTGAAGTATATACAATGGATTTATCTCGTTATACTTCTGCTTCACAAGAACAAATATTTTTATTAGATTTATATGAAGCTTTAAATAATGATTGTTCTGTGATTTGTTTTGAAAAGTTTGAATCTTGTTTTGCCTCGTTCTTAAGAATGATTCAATCTTTAGCAGTTGATGGGAAAGTACTTTTAAATAAGCGATATGTTGTTTCAAAAGGTGCTTTAGTAGAAGCACAAACAGGTTTGGTTCAAAATTCCATTAATTCTCTAACAATCAACGGAAAATACTTATTCTTTATCACAAGTGGAAAAGTATCTGCAGTACAAGATGCATTTGGTGCTGATTTTATGTACCATGTCATGGATGATATTGAGTTTGAAACATTAGATGATGCATCCATTAGTTCTATTATTATTCAACAAGTATCAGATCTAACAAATAAATGTAATAATCAATTACATATTCATATAGAAGTAGATGAAAGTATTCGTAGTTGGGTACATACACACTTTGATAAGACATTAGGTGCAGATTCTATTCGTTCTATTTTTTATGATTTTTATGTATCTTTATCAGCATTTGTTTTAAATGAAAACTTAGGAAGCAATGAAGATATTACACTCAATGTAAAAGAGAATGTTCCATATGCATCATACAACGAGAAATCAATCCAACTATCTAGAGAAAAGAATTCCGCAGAAGAAATAGAAGCAGTGAATAAAGAATTAGATGAAATCGTAGGATTAGATGCAGTAAAAAAATATATTCGTTCTTTACAAGCACATATCGCTTTACAAGAAAAGAGAAAACAACAAGGTATGAAAACTGTATCAGTTTCCATGCATATGATCTTTACTGGAAATCCAGGAACAGGAAAAACTACAATTGCGAGATTACTTTCAAGATACTTAAAAGCGATTGGTGTACTTTCTGAAGGACAACTTGTTGAAGTAACTAGAGCGGATTTAGTAGCACAATATGTTGGACAAACTGCTCCATTAACAATGTCTGTTATTAAAAGTGCATTAGGTGGTGTGCTATTTATTGATGAAGCCTATTCTTTATATCGTGGAAAAGATGACTCCTTCGGTTTAGAAGCAATTGATACTTTAGTAAAGGCAATGGAAGATAATCGAGATAATTTGATTGTTGTTCTTGCAGGATATAAAAAAGAAATGGCAACATTCCTAGAATCTAATTCTGGATTAAAATCAAGATTTCCAAATATCATCAACTTCGAAGACTATACGGGCGAACAACTCTATCAGATTGCATGTATCCAAGCAAAGTCAAAAGGATATGAAATCGCAGAAGAGGCAAAAGATGCACTCATTACATATTTCAATCAAGTTCAGGCAACCAAAGCAGAAGAAGCTGGTAATGGTAGACTTGCGAGAAATATGATTGAAGATGCAATCTTGAAACAAGCAGAAAGAGTCATAGATACAACAGATACAAAAGAAATGACAATCTTGAAATTAGAAGATTTTGACTTAACAAAATAACAGGTAATTCATGACACTGGAAGAAGTAATCAGAAATAAAAAAGAAATTCAAAGAATTTTGAGGATTTCATAAAAAATTTGTGAATAAGTTAATGAAGGAGAAATTAACTTATGAACAATAAAACTTATGAAAAATTCATGAATCTAAAACTCACAAATTATTGGTTATTTCCTAGAGTATTTGGAGATTCTAATAATATTGCCTTATCCAAAGAAATGATTCAAAGATGTATTGGACGTGAAATTGAAGAGATATCCTTAATTATTCCAGAATGTAATGAAGATGGTGGATATCTAACACATGGTGTCAGATACGATGTGAAATTCAAAGGTGATAATAAGTTCTACATCGTGGAAATGCAAAACTATTATGACAGTCTCATTAAAAGATCAAATTATGAAGCTGCAGTAACAATGGTCAATGCGTTTGATCCGGGTTCAGGTTATGATAAATTACAAGATATTTTAATGATTTATATTTGTACGTTTGATTATTTTGGATTTGGAAAGGCAAGATATGTGATTGAACAGAAATTACAAGGCTTTCCAGAATTGAAATTGGACTCAAATATCACTACAATAATCTTAAACACGACAGCTAGAAGTGAAGAAAAAGAACTAGATGCATTGATGAAATATCTAAATGATGCAAACGCAGAAGATTCCTTCACAGAAAAGCTAGAGAATACAATTCAAACAATCAAACGAAATCAGATAACACGAGGTGATTTTATGACTTTGGAAGAAGTAATTAGATACGAAAGAAAGATAGAAGCTGAAGAACAAAAGAAAACTGATATGATGAGTGTCTGTAAGAAAATGCTTTCTAATAATATTCCTATTAACGTTATTATTAACTGTACAGGCTTAAGTGAATCTGAAATACAGGAAATACAAAAACAAAGCTAAGAGTTATTGATACAAAAATTCAAAGAATTTTGAGGATTTCATAAAAAATTTGTGAATAAGTTAATGAAGGAGAAATTAACTTATGAACAATAAAACTTATGAAAAATTCATGAATCTAAAACTCACAAATTATTGGTTATTTCCTAGAGTATTTGGAGATTCTAATAATATTGCCTTATCCAAAGAAATGATTCAAAGATGTATTGGACGTGAAATTGAAGAGATATCCTTAATTATTCCAGAATGTAATGAAGATGGTGGATATCTAACACATGGTGTCAGATACGATGTGAAATTCAAAGGTGATAATAAGTTCTACATCGTGGAAATGCAAAACTATTATGACAGTCTCATTAAAAGATCAAATTATGAAGCTGCAGTAACAATGGTCAATGCGTTTGATCCGGGTTCAGGTTATGATAAATTACAAGATATTTTAATGATTTATATTTGTACGTTTGATTATTTTGGATTTGGAAAGGCAAGATATGTGATTGAACAGAAATTACAAGGCTTTCCAGAATTGAAATTGGACTCAAATATCACTACAATAATCTTAAACACGACAGCTAGAAGTGAAGAAAAAGAACTAGATGCATTGATGAAATATCTAAATGATGCAAACGCAGAAGATTCCTTCACAGAAAAGCTAGAGAATACAATTCAAACAATCAAACGAAATCAGATAACACGAGGTGATTTTATGACTTTGGAAGAAGTAATCAGATATGAAAGAAAGATAGAAGCTGAAGAACAAAAGAAAGCTGATAAGGTTGAATTCTGTAAGAAATTACTTTCTAAAAACATGTCTATTAGTGATATTATTGATTGCACAGGTTTAAGTGAATCAGAAATACAAGAAATACAAAAACATGGATAAGAGGTATGCAAATATCTCTTTTTTCTATATGAGAATTGTTGTTAATGGTATAATGCTAACGATTGAGGGTTTTTGTATGAAGAAATTTATTCCATTATTTTTATCGACATTATTAGCATTCTCTTGCACAAATGTTTCTTTGTTATATGCAGAAGGTGATGAAGATAATGGTGAAGAAACAACAGAGGAATCTGAAGATAATTTAATTGAAAGTAATTCTTTCCGTATTCTATTTACTAGTGATCTACAAGATCGTGTTTTATCAAGTCGAGTTGTAGATGGTGAAGAAACAAAAGAAGTAGGTGGATATGCACGATTAGCGAGTCTTATCAATATGAATCGTACAAATGATACGGTTGTAATTGATGGAGGAAACTTTTCTACAGGTACATCATTTAGTGCGTTAAATTCTACAAGTGCTCCAGACTTAACTTTATTATCTACGATTGGATATGATGCAATTGCCTTAGGTGATGAAGAATTTACATTTGGAACACAATCTTTATCAGATATGATCAATGCATCTGAAAACACAACAACTTTATTAACAGGTAATTTATCTTTTGGTGATTCTGATTCTAGTAAATCATTAAAAAATGCACTTTCTACCAGAGGTGCAGCTTCTTATAAAATTGTTGAAAAGAATGGAGTCAAAATTGGTTTATTTTCTTTAATTAATGAAGAAAAAGAAATTTCAAGTGATGTTTCTTTAGCGGATGCAGTAGATACTGCTAAAGATATTGTTTCTTCTTTACAAGAAGAAGGGGCTGACTATATCGTTGCGATAGCTCATGGTGGAAATGATTTTTCTCACGAGATTGCGAAAAAAGTAGATGGAATCAACACAGTCATCGCTTCATGTAATACTGATGCAAGTACTGAAATCGAAAAAGAAGATGATGTAAATATTGTATCTTGCGGTAAAAATGGACGATATTTAGGAGTATTAGATATTCAAAAAGATTCTTATTCAATTGATGGATATCAATTAGTAGAAATCACTACAGATATTGAAGAAAATGAAGACATTAGAAATCGTATCAATGATTATAAAAACAATGTCAATTCACAACTCTTTGATTCTTATGGCTTATCAATCGATGATTCTCTAGCTACTAATCCATACAATTTCACAGAAATCGATCATTCTACAACGGAACTAGCCAATAACAATACAGCTGATTTAGTAACAGATGCATATGCATATGCATACGATGATTGGTATACAGAATGGTATGAAGCTTGGAAAGATAAAAAGAAGCAGATGTTGAAAGCTGCACAGTCTCTTTTAGAAAACGAAACAAGTGAAGAAGAATCTACAGAAGAACAAGCAACAGAAGAACAAACAGAAGAAAACCAAGAAGAAGCTACGGCTACTCCTGAAGCAACCGCTACTGCAGAATCAGAAGCTTCTAAACGTATAGAAGAAATTCAAAATATGAAACCAACTGTCAAGAAAAGAGCGATTGGTCTCATATCACAAAAAGAAATCCAAGGTACATTCACAAAAGATAACATTTCTGTACAAGATGCTTACAATGTAGTTCCAAATGGAATTGGAAGTGATGGTAGTTCTGGTGAATCATTGATTCTTGTATTCTTAAAAGGATCTGATATCCGTAAACTATGTGAATATGACGCAACAGTCACAAGAAATAATGATTTAGAAGATCAATTATTCTTCTCTGGTTTAAAATATACATATAGTGATTATAGACAAGATTACAATCATATAGAAGAAGTATATGTCGATGCAGTAAATGACTACTATATTCCTGTTAGTAATGATGATTTATATCCTGTTGTAACAACACTTTCATTAGCGAAAGATTTATTAAATCTTTCTTCTAAGACGAATGGAAACTATCAGATTCAATACTATGATGAAAATGGTGGAAAGATTCTCAGTCTTAGCACAAATGTGTTAACTTATAAAAACGAAGAATTAAAATCTTATAAAGCAATTGCATCTTATATATCTGAGATGAGTAGAAATAGTGAAGGTAAAGCAGAAATAACTTCTAGTTACAATAGCGCAAATGAAAATAAACAAGAAGATACAGAATTTACATTCACAGGTTTCTTCAAAAATACATCTCATATTCAACTTATAAAATACTTTGAATATTTATTAGGATTTATTGCATTGATCATTGGAATTAAACTTATTTCATATATCATAAATTGTAGAAGAGATAAGAAAAATCATAAGGAGAACGACGATGAGTGAAAACAAACAAGCGCAAGCAGAAGAAATTACATTAACATTAGATTCAGAAGAAACAAAACAAGAAGAAGTTAAGCAAGAAGAACCTGTTACAGAAAAAGATCCAATTGATGAAGCAAGTCTAACAGAAACAGAAAGAAAAACAGTTGATGATTTCGCATCTAAAATTGATATCACTGAAAGCAATACTGTTCTTCAATATGGTGCTGCAGCCCAAAAGAAAGTATCAGATTTCTCAGATACTGCTTTAGCGAATGTTCGCACAAAAGATCTTGGTGAAGTTGGAGACTTATTAAGTGATTTAGTTGTTGAACTAAAAGAATACGACGCTAACGATAATAATGAAAAGAAAGGTTTCTTCGCTAGCTTATTTGATAAAGGCCAAGATTCCGTAACAAAGTTCAAAGCTAAGTATGATAAGGCTGAAGCAAACGTTGAAAAAGTCGCTAGTATGCTTGAAGATCATCAAATCACTTTATTAAAAGATATTGCGTTATTAGATGAACTCTATGCTAGAAACCAACAAAATACAAAAGAATTAACAATGTATATTCTTGCCGGCAGAAAAAGAGTGAAAGAAATTCGTGAAACGGAATTACCAAAACTCGTCGCAAAGGCAAAAGAAACAAACTTACCAGAAGATGCACAAGCCGCAAATGACTTAGAACAAGCATGTGTTCGTTTTGAAAAGAAACTTTATGATCTTGAACTAACAAGACAAATTTCTATTCAAATGGCACCACAAATTCGTTTGGTACAAAACAATGACACATTGATGACAGAAAAGATTCAATCCACATTAGTAAATACAATTCCTCTTTGGAAGAATCAAATCGTATTAGCTTTAGGTATTTCACATTCTAAGGAAGCAATGGAAGCACAAAGAGAAGTTACTGACATGACAAATACACTTCTCAAAAAGAATGCAGAAACATTGCATCAAGCTACTGTTGATACAGCTAAAGAAAGTGAAAGAGGTATTGTTGATCTAGAAACATTACAACATACAAATGAACAATTGATTTCTACATTAGAAGAAGTTCAACAAATTCAAAAAGAAGGTAGAGAAAAGAGAGCACAAGCAGAACAAGAACTCTCTAAGATTGAAAACCAACTTACAAATAAACTATTAGAAATCAATCAAGAAAAAGAATCAGTAAAGGAATAAATAGTGAAAACACATATGAACAAGATTGTTGATATGTGTTTTTTGTAGGATAATTGAATTTGGATTTTAGGTGGATATTATGAAAAAATATTTGTTGAAAATTAAATGGTATCTATTTCTAAAGGAATGAGATTCTGATAAGTAGTATTAAAAACTAGATAATCTTTTTTCATATCAAGATAATATAACAAAAACAGTCATTTGTATTTTCATTCTTAACATTTGATATCTTCTTTCGTCAATGGAATGGTGTAAAATCATATATATGGCAAAAAGAAGAAAAAGGAAAAGAAAAATCAATAAGAAGAATACGATGATCTTTATTGTGATAGTTTGTATGATTGTATTTTGTTTTTCTTCCTTTTTTTATGTAATGAATCAAAAAAGAAGAAAACAAGAAGAAACATTAGTAGAAACCAATCTTGTACAAAATACATATAATTGGAATAATCTAACTAAAAATGATTCTTTGATGTCCTATGAAGATGATACGTTTACTTCTATGCAAGGAATTGATGTATCTTCTCATCAAGAATGGATCGATTGGGAAAAAGTAAAAAATGCAGGAATAGAATTTGCGTATCTTAGAGTAGGCTATCGAGGATGGCAAACAGGTGAGATTCATAAAGATTCTTACTTTGATTATAATATTCAATCTTGTCAAAAATATGGAATCAAAGTTGGCGTTTATTTCTTCTCTCAAGCAACTTCTGTTGATGAAGCACGTGAAGAAGCTGAATTTACACTTCAACAAATAAAAAGTTATACAATAGATTTACCTGTTTGTTTTGATATTGAACAAGCAGGTGAAGGAGAAGGTAGAGTAGATGAACTTTCTCGAGAAGTTTGGACACAAAACGCTGTGACATTCTTACATATCATTCAAAATGCTGGCTATCAAACAATGAATTATAATAGTACAGATTTATTTGATAAATATTTCTTACTTGAATATCTACAAGAATTTGATACTTGGGTAGCACAATATGATGTAGATCATCCAACATATCCATATACATTCTCTATTTGGCAATATACAGATAGTGGAACAGTAGATGGAATCGATGGTGATAGTACAGATATGGATATTATGTTTGTGAAAAAGGAGAAGTAATATGAGTGAAGTTTTACAAGAAAGAAAAGATATGGATCCAACATACATGTGGAATCTAAACACATTGTTTGAAAGTGATGATGCTTTTGAACAAGCATTAGTTGGTATTACAGAAAAGATTGAAAATCTATCAAAGTATGAAGGAACGTTAAATAACGCAAACGCAATTCTTTCATTTCTAAAAGAAGAGAATGAAGTTGCGAAAAAGATGAGTAATTTATTTTGTTATGCATCTTTACGTAAAGTAGAAGATACAAGAGATACAAAGGCGCAGACAATGTTTGCGAAAGCCTATTCTCAGTACGTTAATTTTTCAACAGTCGTTTCTTTTGCGGAACCAGAAATCTTATCCAATACAGAAGAACAACTAAACAAAATTGTGAATGATGAATCTTTAAAAGACTATGCATTCTATTTAAAGAATTTGTTACGTTCTAAACCACACATGTTGTCCAGCAAAGAAGAAGCAATCTTAGCTTCCTTCGGTGAAGTGTTTAATACACCAGAACAAACAATGACAGCTTTATTATATGCAGATATGAAATTTGAAGATGCTTTAGATAGTGAAGGAAAACCACATGAAGTATCTGAATCTTCTTATATTCTTCTTCAAAATAGTACAGATCCTATTTTAAGAAAGAATGCATTTGAATCTTTCTATGAAGGTTATAAAAATCATATCAATACATTAGCGAGTGTTTTTTCGGGTGCAGTAAAAACTTGTACGACAGAGGCAAAGTTAAGAGGTTATAACTCTTCTAGAGAAATGCGAATGTCTAGCGATAATATTCCAGAAAGTGTATATGATAATTTGATTGATACAGTACATAACAGAATGAATCTTATGTATCGCTATGTACGTCTAAGAAAAAGATTATTGAAGTTAGATGAAGTTCATTACTATGATCTATACGCACCTTTAACACAAGGAATCACAGAAAAATATACATACGATCAAGCAAAACAAATGGTATTAGATGCAGTTAAACCATTAGGGAAAGAGTACGTAGATAGAGTTAATGATGCATTCCATACAGGTTGGGTAGATGTATATCCAAACAAAGGTAAAGAAGGTGGAGCATTCTCTTCTGGCACATATGAATCTAATCCATATATCAAAATGAATTTCACTGGCACATTGGATTCTGTATCCACTTTAGCTCATGAAATGGGTCATTCTCAACACACATGGTTAACAAATCACACACAACCATTCCAATATAGTGAATATACAATGTTTGTTGCGGAAGTTGCATCTACTGTAAATGAAAATTTATTGATCGATCAACTATTAAAGAAAGAACAAGATCCAAATAAAAAATTAGCTCTATTAAATCAATACTTAGAAGGATTTAAAGGAACTGTTTATAGACAAACGATGTTTGCGGAATTTGAAAAAGAAGCACACGCAATGTATGAAAGAGGCGAAGCTTTAACACCTGAATCATTGAGTGCATTCTATTTAAAACTCATTCATGAATACTTTGGCGATGATATGGTCGTAGATGATAAAGTGAAATATGAATGGGCAAGAATTCCTCATTTCTATTACTTCTTCTATGTTTATGTATACGCTACAGGTTATTCATCTGCTTGTGCGATTTCTGAAAAGATTTTAAATAACGAAGAAAACGCAGTTAAGAACTATCTAGAATTCTTATCTATGGGTTCTAGCCAATATCCATTAGATGAATTAAAGCACGCAGGTGTAGATCTCACAACACCAGAACCAATTAACATCGCCTTAAATAAGTTTGAAAAGGTATTAGAAGAAGCAGAAAAAGTTGCAGACGAACTAGGGCTATGAGAGATGAACTCTCATAGTTTTTTAAATACAACACAAAAACATATATGTGTTGTTCAGATGTATTAAAAATAAAAGTATTATACAAATATCAGAAGAAGGAGAAAAAGAAAGATGAATACTGATAAAATATATGCTGAACAACTCGCAAATGAATATGCACCAAAGGATGCATCAAAAGTTATAGCTCTAAGAAAGCTAGATGCCAAAGCGAAACAACCTGCGAATATATTTGTGTTTAGTTTTGGTGTAATTATGGCATTGATATTCGGAGTTGGAATGTGTTTTACAATGGGTGTTATTGGAAATGGTAAAGGTTTATTATTTGTTGCAGGTATTGTTTTTGGATTAATTGGATTGATTGGTATGGGAATCAATTATCCAATTTATAAGAAGTTACTAGAAAATGGCAAACAAAAATATGCATTTGAAATTATGGAATTAGCGAAAGAAATCGCAGAAAATGAATAAGTTATGAATAGATCTGAGAGTAAATATTTTAATACCGCAAAGAAGATGGATGAGGCATTTCTTTCTTTGTTAGAAAAGAAAGATTTTGAGTATATTACTGTTAAAGAAATTTGTGGTTTAGCTAGTGTGAATCGTTCTACGTTTTATTTACATTATGAAACGATAGATGATTTGTTGGTGGAAACAATACAAAGTGTAAATTCTAATTTCATTGAGTACATGAAAAAAGATCCGAAACACATCATCAATCAAATAGAAGCTAGTTCTATAGAAAATTTGTATCTAATTACTCCAGAATATTTACGACCTTATCTCAGTTATATTCGTGAAAATAAAAAACTATTTCGTACACTAACAAAATATCCAACGACACTTCGTTTAAATGATTCCTATCAAGCATTATTTCAAAATATATTAAATCCAATATTAGATTGTTTTTCCATACCAGAATCAAACAAAAAGTACTTAATGGCATTTTATATTAAAGGAATCATGGGAATTGTAAGTACTTGGCTAGAAGATGATTGTAAAGATTCTTTAGAACAAGTGATACAAATCATACAACAATGTATTCCGAAAATAAAAGAAGAATGAAAAAATCACTCATTCTTCTTTTTGTTAACTATTTAAATTACTAGAACTTGTTGGCATGAATGGAATCAATGCGTTAGCTAGATTATGTATATTTCTAGATTGGATATAAACTGTTCCATTACCGTGGAATTCATTAACGATTCCTTCACCTGTTGTAAATCCAAATGTTCCTGAGGCAATCTTTAATTCATAGTTTAATGAATCATCCCAAGCAACGACATGTTCATTATCAATGATAATTGGATGTTGTTCATCTACTTTGACTTCTAAGATATCACCAAATGCATTGACTAATACATCACCAGTGCCACTAGTATGCATAACAAATAATCCACCAGTTCCACCAAATAAAGCTTTACCAACTGATTGTGATTTCATTTCATAAGAAACTTCTTTATCACAAGCTACAAATGCGCCATTGTTTAAATAGAATTGTTTTGTGTTATCTACATGCAAGCATACAATCTTACCAGGAACAGATGGTGCAATTCCAAGTAATGCATCATCACTAGTTCCAGTCGCTTCTGTAATAAACATGCTTTCACCTGAAGTTAAGCTTCTACCAATCGCACCTAGTAATCCACTTAATCCTTTACTTTTACTGTTCATCTTTCCTTCAATGGAAACTTGTGACATGTAAGCCATGGAACCGCGTTCAATCATGACTTTCTCCCCATTTTGTAATTTAATTTCAACTAATGGACAATCAGAATCACCTTTAACATTATAATTCATTATATTTTCCTCTTTTCTACAGCTATTCTACTCTATTTCTTTGTCTCTGAGAACTTCTTTAATAAAAGTAGGTGTAATCGCACCAGAAGTTAAATTCTGAATTTCTTCAATGATATTTTCTTTATCTGTTTCAAATAAACAAGTGACTTTTTCATCATACATAAAATCTTTAATGATTGTATTTCTTCTTAACCAATTTTCTAAAGTTCCAGATAAATCATATGGATATGTAATGGAATATTGTTGAAAAGGTACTGTAATGACTTTATCAGCTTCTTTTAATACGCCACTTGCGGAAGAAGAATATGCACGTATCAATCCACCAGCACCAAGTTTTACACCATCAAAGTAACGAACAACACAAACACATACATTTTCAATATCGGCATTCAAGATAGCTTCTAACATAGGTACACCAGCAGTGCCAGCAGGTTCTTTATTGTCGGATGAACGTTGAATCATGTTATTTTCACCACATACATACGCAGTACATACATGTGTTGCATCAGGATATTCTTTTCGAATTTGTTCAATGTAGTTTCTTGCTTGTTCTTCATTTTGAATTGGTTTAGCACATGCAATGAATTTTGATTTCTTTATGATTTGTTCATATCTGTATTCTTGTTTTAAATGCATGGTTTTATTATATACGCAAGAATGTACTGATTGAAACGATTATTCTCATTCAAGTGATAAAATACGAATCAACTTTTTTGAAATAATATCTTTACTGTACCGAATTAGGTACAGTAACTGTTTGCTTTTGTTATATAATTATGCCACTAGGAGGTTAATGTATTTACAAATCATAAAATTAAAGTGGTCGTGTAAAAACGAAACCAGAGGGCGATGTGAACGTCCGTGTTGGAAGGAACTATAGTGAAACTAGTCAATATAGAAATCCGGATTACAAAAACTCCAATTGACTAATACCAGTTGGTCAGTTGTGGTGATTCATTGTACAATAATTACATGGGAAAAATACATCAATTAGATTCACATACCGCAAATATGATTGCGGCAGGAGAAGTTGTTGAAAGACCAATGGGTGTTGTGAAAGAACTCGTTGAAAACGCAATCGATGCGGGAAGTACTTCTATTACAGTATCCATTGAAGAAGGTGGCATCTCTAAAATTACCATCCAAGATAATGGGTGTGGTATGAGCAGTGAAGATGCTGAAATGGCTTTTCAAAGACATGCAACAAGTAAGATCCAAGGAGAAAATGATCTTTTCTCGATTCATACATTGGGTTTTAGAGGAGAAGCTTTGCCTAGTATCGCTGCCGTTTCTAAAGTGACTTTGGTTACTAGCGATGGAGTTGATAATACAAAAATTGTCATTGCGTATGGTCAAAAACAAAGTGCTACAACATATCCTTGTAATCAAGGAACAGAAATCACAGTCGAAGGTTTGTTTTATCATACACCAGCTCGTTTAAAACATATGCGTTCTGCATCTTATGAATCTTCTTTGATTCAAGATGTCATTAGTCGCTTTGCCTTATCTCATCCAGAAATTGCTTTTCATTTTATCAATGATGGAAGAGATGCATTCCGTACAAGTGGACAAGGAAATTTATTGGAAGTTGTATTTAATGTATATGGTCGTGCGGCAAGTGAAAATTGTATCGCTGTAGATTTTTCTGACTTTGATTATCATGTGACAGGTTATTTAGTAAAACCAGATATCACAAGAGCATCTAATAAAATGATGCATGTATTCTTGAATGGAAGAATGGTCCGTACATACCGAATCTATAAAGCGATTCAAGATGGATATGAAGGATTGATTCCGAATGGTAGATATCCAATGTGTGTATTGTCGATTGAGATGGATCCACATTTATTAGATGTCAATGTACATCCTTCTAAGTGGGAAGTTAGAATCTCTAAAGAAATACAATTGGAATTATTAATCAAAGATGAAATTCATAAGGCATTAAATGTACAAGAAATCATTCCAACAGTACAAGTACACGAAGCTGCAGTTGAATATTATCAACCATTATCTTTTGAGGAAGAATTAAAAGAAGAACCAATCGTTGAAGAAGTAAAAGAAGAAAAGAATGAAACAGAAGATATTCAAAAATCAATTCAACAAGAAGCAGAAGAAGACGCAAAGATTTTAAGAGCTTTACAAAATGAAGTGAAAGAAGAAAAGGTAGAAGAAAAGATATCTTTTCCTTCTATGCAAGTCATTGGACAATATCATGATCAATATATTCTATGTGAAATGGAACATGCGTTAGGAATTGTTGATCAATATGCCGCAAATAAAAAGATTCTATATGAAGAAATTTATCAAAAGATGAAACAAGAATCTACAATGATGGATCTATTAATACCAATTACAATTCATACAAGTGATGATATCGTCCAAAGATGTGATGAAATCAATGAATCATTATCTGATTTTCATATTATATTTGAACCATTTGGAAAAGATACTTTGATTATTCGTTCTTTACCATCTTGGTGTCAAAAAATAGAAGAAGAACAATTCATTCAAGATTTAATAGAATCATTTCATAATGATGAAACAAAACACTTCACAAAGATCCAACAAGAAAAGGTTGCACAAATTGCATCTTCTCATCTCATCAAAAAAGTTAAACATTTTACATTAGAAGAAATGAATCAATTGATTGAGTCACTGTCAAAATGTGATGATCCATTTATAGGAATAGATCATAAACCAATATTCATTGTTTTAGATGAAAGAGAATTGATGAAGGAGTTCAAACGATGAAAAAAGTGATTGTGATTGCTGGACCAACAGCTGTAGGTAAAACTTCATTTTCCATTGAAATCGCAAAGAAATATGGTTTAGAAATCATCTCTGGAGATTCCATTCAAGTATATCGTGGATTAGATATTGGAAGTGGGAAAGTAACCAAAGAAGAAATGAATGGCATTCCTCATCATTTGATTGATATTCTTTCTCCAAAGGAAGCATATAATGTTTCCATGTTTCAAACAATGGCTAGAAAACTGATGAATCAAAGTGAGAAACCAATGATTATCTGTGGTGGAACGGGATTATATTTAAAAGCTTGTTTGTATGATTATTCCTTCAATAAAGAAGAAGCAGAAGCATATGATCCTAAGTTAGAATCTTATACCAATGAACAATTATATGAAATGTTACAAGAAAGTGATCCTGAACAAGCTACAAAGATTCATCCAAACAATAGAAGACGTGTTATTCGTTCGTTAACGATACAGAAGAATACTGGCAAAACACAAAGCGAAATTGAAAAAGAACAAAAACATGAATTACTCTATGATCCATTTATCATTGGATGCACAATGGATAGAGAAGTCTTATATCAAAGAATCAATCAAAGAGTAGATAAAATGTTTAAAGATGGATTAGAAGATGAAATCAAAACATTATTAAATCAGGGTGTCTTGTTTACAGATACTTGTATGGAAGGTATTGGATACAAAGAATGGAAAGATTATTTCCATGGAAATATGACAATAGAAAAAGTTAAACAATTGATTCAAAAGAATTCTAGAAACTTTGCGAAAAGACAATACACATGGTTTAAACATCAAATGCCTGTAAGATGGTATGATGTTACAAATTCAGAAGATGATATTTGGAAAGAAATTGATACATTCTTAGAAGGTAGTTTATGATAACAAAAAGAATCAAAAAAGATATTCAAAAAGAAATGTTTGGTTGGGTTACACTGTGGTGGACACTAATCATACTTGTTTTATGGTTGATTATTCCTTCATTGGATTATTCAAATCATATTGGTATATTTATGATTGGTAGTTTCATAGTGCTTTTTGTGTTATGGATCCTAACATATTTTGTTTCATTACATTCTTATAAGAAAGTGATGAAACGTTGTGATGATTCAATCAATACAGAAGCATTTCAAACAATCCATCATTTTTCTATTTCGCAAAATTGGTTTGTATATCATAAAGGAAACATTTATTTTCCATTTCAGAAAGATCTGATTCAAGGAATCTATTTTGATGGAAAACAAATACTCATTAGTGAAAAAGATAAAAATGGTGTATATGCCATAAAATGTGACGCCCAAATCAATCAAATCCTACAAGATTGGTATCATACAAATTAGACAAACTAATGTGGGTGTCGTTTGACTTTCACATAGAGTTATATAAACTATAGATATATTGAAAGGAAGGTGTATAAAATGAGTGAATTTAATACACAAGCAAGAGGATTTGCGCAAGATGATGTCAATGCGTACCTCGTAAAAGTTTTTGGAAAGATGGGATTAGGTCTAGCTGTTACAGCAATCGTTGCAGCAGTTTGTTATTTTACAAATGCATGGTACTACTGGTATAGCTTAACAGGTGGTATTGGAACGATTCTATTAATCGTTGCCCAATTTGGAGTAGTCATTGGATTATCATCTAAGATCACAACAATGAAAACTTCTACTGCTAATATCTTATTTCTAGCCTATGCCGCTTTAACAGGATTCTCCTTCTCTACATTGTTATATGTATATACAGAAGGTGCAGTATTTGGAGCGTTTGCTTTCTCAGCAGTTTTATTTGGAAGCTGTGCAGTGATTGGTGCCACAACAAATAGAGATTTATCTAAATTCTCTACATTGTTGATGGGAGGATTGATTGCGTTAGTTGTCGCAACGATTGCATCTATGTTTATTCCTGCACTCGCAAATAGCTTACTCATTACTTACTTAGGCGTAATTATCTTCTTAGGACTTACAGCTTGGGATATGCAAAGAGTAAAATCTATGTATTACAGTGTTGGAGGTTATGGTCAAGTGGCTGAAAACCTCGCAATTTATGGTGCGTTTGAATTGTATTTAGATTTCATTAATATATTCTTATATGTATTAAGAATCTTCGGAAGCAGATCAAGTAACGATTAACAAATTCAATGTTATAATGAAACAGGACTAAGGTCCTGTTTTTTGAGGGAAGAAATGATAGTTGCGGAATATAACTTTACAGATTATTATCACAAATATGTAACCATAGAAGCAGATGAACTTACAGCCAATCTCAATCATGTTATTAAAGTGAATGATAAAGATTGTTATGCGTTATGTTCATCTTATATTGATAAAGATGGCTATGTTCGTTTTAATGTGCTTTCGATTGGAGAAAGTTGGGAACATTGTACACGTGGCCTCAATAACAAAAAGATGCTTGGTGAATTTGGTATTGATGAAGTCTTTTATAAAGAAATGAGAATTGCGGAAACGGATTACGCAATGGTAGAAAAGAATCAAGCATTCTTAGAGAAACATGATAAATTCATTGATGAAGATATTTTAAAAAGTAGAGAAGACCAAAGATTAGATCCTCTGAGAGATTCCTATTATCCAGATGTTGTTTATGTAGGGATGATCTATGATTTAAATATCAGTGAATACGCAATGAAAATCACTGGTATTAAAGGACCATTCTTAGTTGGTGATTTATTAGAGGAACCACAGAATGAAATGGGAATCCATGAAGGAGAACCTGTTTATGCCTTACCATATTTTAATGAGGGTTTAAGATTATTTGCGTTATTTGGTGGAAAGAAATTAGATAAAGAACAACGTAAAGTCATGAATCAATTGATTCAAGAAATGAATGAAATAGGAATTGATTTTAATGGCATTTCATTAAAAAATTAGGAGAACATATGAGTAATAGTCAAACAATCAAATATAAATGCCCATATTGTCAAAAAGAATTTGATATTGAAATCTATAATACAGTAAACGTAAGACAAGATCCTGATTTAAAAGATCGTTGTAAATCAGGAGATATCTTCCAACATTCTTGTCCACACTGTCATTCAGATTTCATGATTCAAAATCCATTGTTGTATGAAGATCAAGATCATCAATTTGTAATCCTTGTTTCAAGTGAAGATACTGGTTCACAATTAAAGACATTCGCAGAACCATTAGTCAAAAAAGGATATACACTCAGAAGATGTTCTACAGTAAAAGAATTTGTAGAAAAGATTCAAATCTTTGAAGATGGTGCGAATGATATTGCGGTGGAATTAGCGAAGTATGATAGCTTTATTGATTTTTTAGATAGTCGTAAAGGTGATCCAAAAAAAGTTACTTCCATTGATTATGTCTATACAAAAGATGATGTGATGAAAATAGATATTCGTATAGAAGATAGAGGCATGTCATTTTTAATACCTGTGAGTGGATTAAATGAAGAATTAGAAGCCGATAAAGAACTATTTGAAGTGGATGAATTAACATTCCCATGTATTAATAGTGAATGGATGATATCTTTGTTTACAAAACAAGAAGATGAATCACATAATTTCACAAATTAATGACATATTTTTTAAACAAAAACTTTGTATATTAATAGTGCAGAAATGATCTGCCCTGATACATGAAGCCCCTAAACATGATCAGTGATTTCTATCCCCTTAATAAATTTTAGAAAAGAGAGAGACCTGTAAAAGGTCTTTTCTCTTTGGTAGAATATTAATATGAATCAACAAATCTTAAATCAAATCATCAAAGACATTCAAAATATTCATCAGGATAAAATCGTTATCGCTATTGATGGTAGATGCGCTTCAGGAAAAACAACTTTAGCGCAAAAACTATCTAAAACATTAGACGCAAATGTATTTCATATGGATGATTACTTTTTGCGTGTAGAACAACGTACAAAAGAAAGATTTGAAGAACCAGGTGGAAATGTAGATAGAGAAAGA